>DASPOR010000105.1 GCA_035625915.1 Alphaproteobacteria bacterium
AAGCTTGCCGCCACTATAGAACCGACCGCGATAAGGAAGACGACAAGAAGGGCTACGGCGTAGCTCATGGCTGATTGTTTCCATTCGTGCCGCTGGAACGGGAATTTATGCGAAAGAACAGAGAGCGCATATGGCAACGATTCTCAATACCGACTATCAGCCCGTCTTCCGTTAGTATCGCAACATTTCCTGCCGCTCGTTCGACCATGCCCGTTCATCCGGTATAGCCAACGCGTCCAAATCTTGTGGCGCCGCCGTTACGTCGTCCACCCACGCGCGCAATAACCTGTTGCCGTTGATCACGTCGATGGCGAGTTTGCCACGCTCGTACTCGTAGGCGAAATCGCGCCACAGCAGATAGTCCGGATACAAGCGGCGGATTGCTTTAAAGGCGAGCGCCTGAATACGCCAGGGCTTGAACGCCTGATGATCGTAACCGGGACCTTCAGTATGGATCTGAACACCGTTGCACAGCCTGCCTGCATGTTTGTGGAACGTGGGTTCAAACCAGCAATCCCGCAGGCGGCAACCTGCCAGCCACCGCGGCGCGAGCGAAGCCATTTCCTTCATGATGGCCAGCCCATCGATATCGGGAGCACCGAACACTTCAAGCGGCCGCGTCGTGCCGCGGCCTTCCGATAGGGTCGTGCCCTCGACCATCACCGTGCCGGCATAGGCGCGCGCCATCCAAAGATTTGGCGCGTTGGGGCTGGGATTGACCCAGGTTCGCCGGCCAAGCGGCCAACCGAATCCGGGCGCGGCGTCAGGCTGCCAGCCTTGCATCTCGACGACGCGATACTCGACATCGAGCTTGAGCGTTCTGACAAACCACGAACCGAGCTCGCCGAGCGTCAACCCATGGCGCATCGGCAGCGGTCCGGCGCCAACAAAGCTCTCCCACCCGGCTTGGAGCATCAAGCCTTCGATGGGCCGTCCAACGGGATTGGGCCGATCCAATACCCACACCGCCTTACCGCGTGTCGACGCTGCCTCGAGGACATAGCGGAGCGTCGTGATGAACGTGTAAATCCGGCAGCCGAGATCCTGCAGATCGACGAGGACGATATCGCATAGGTCCATCATCTCATCCGTCGGTTTGCGTACTTCGCCATACAAACTAAAGACTGGGATGTGATGGACCGGATCGTCGAAACTCGGCGACTCGATCATGTTGTCTTGCTTATCGCCGCGCAGGCCATGCTGCGGACCGAAAGCCGCGGCAATGTTAATGTCACCGCACGCGGCCAGGGCATCGAGCGAGTGCGTCAGATTTGCGGTCACCGAGGCGGGGTGGGCGAGCAACGCGACGCGCCTGCCGTTCAGCGATGCGCGCAAGACGGGTTCGGCAGTGAGGCGATCGATGCCAAATTTCATGGTGGTTATGCTTCAGGCACTTCTAGCGCAAAACAATCGGAACGATGGAAATCCGGCTTACCCTGTGGATGCGCCACGGCCCAATAGGATTGACGGCCGCCGGTCTCTTCGATAACCGCCGCGAGACCGAGACGCCAAATCGTCCCATTTTCGCGCCCGCCCCCGCTTGCAGGAAACAACAGCTCATCCAGATCCAGCGATGCTTGCAGGATGTATCGCGCCGGACTCGATTCCACCTCGATCCCGGGATCGCTGATCTCGGTGGCGACCCGCATGCCGTTTCGGTAGCCGTCGAATCGATAAGCCGCCCATTGTGTCGAGGGTGCAAAATTGAATTCGTAATACGCCTCGCCTGGCGATCTACGGACGAAGGCCTCGAAGCAGGTGTGACGCCAGAGTTCGTCGGTGCGTACTGCGTCAGCCGCGGGCGGCATGGACATATTGTCGATCTTGCCCGTCACGACATAGGCTAACATCAAACTACGGGGCCGCCGGCGCGCAATTTCCACTTCGATCTGCGTCACCACAGGGCAAAACGAGGCCGGATGAAGCCGCAACGGCTGGCGCATCAGGGGGTCCACGAGCTCACCGACGATCGCGGTCGGATTTCCGGTACTCGATTTTGACCGACGATAGATGCTCCCCGAAATGCCGATCGAGCCAGCCGAGAAACGATGACAAGAGCCGGGCTTCATCGCTGCGGTCGGAAGACCTAATGACGGCCTCCACCTCTTGCGACGGGCCGGGCTCCAAATTGATCGATCCTTTGTAGCGGACGTGGGTCCATCGCGCGGTCTCGCGCTTTCGCGCCGCCGCCCGTGAGAAGGTTCCACGACCGTTGCGGTGGATCTCTGCTTGCTTTCTGATCATCGCACCATAAAGGCGCGTACCCTCGCGAGGAACAATCTGGAGCAATTTCATGGTGAACCCCACGATGTGTGCTGTCGATTTGGCCAGCATGACACGTCAGGATGCGATTGTTGAGTGCCACCCAAGCGTTGCGGAAGATTAGGAGTGCGCATGCCATGCAGCGAATTGCTTCTGAGCGTGAAGCTGCTACGGTCGTCCGGCGAAGAAACGTCTGTGCAGATGCGAGCCGCAGGCACACCTTAAGCCTCATCACGAAAGCCGCACCAATGGCGCAGCGGCGCCCTGAAGTCGTTATTATCGGAGCGGGCTTCGGCGGACTCGAGGCGGCGAAAACGCTAAGGCGCGTGCCGGTCGACATCACCATCATAGACCGCCACAACTATCATTGTTTTCAGCCGCTGCTTTACCAGGTCGCGACTGCTGCACTCTCTCCTGCCGAGATCGCATGGCCAATCCGCTTCATTCTGCGTCAACAGAAAAATGTCACTGTCCTGATGGCGGAAGTCACCGGCATCGACGCTCCGGGGCGGGTCGTCACCACGCAGGCAGGTCGATTCCCGTTCGACTTCCTGGTGATTGCAACGGGGGCGACCGATTCGTATTTCGGTCATGACGACTGGGCGGTATTCGCTCCCGGCCTTAAGAGCATCGAGGATGGCACGCGTATTCGCCGTCGTATCCTCTCCGCTTTCGAGCAAGCGGAGCTTACCGAAGACGAGAATAAACGCCGGCGGTTTCTTACGTTCGTAATCGTCGGTGGCGGCCCTACGGGCGTTGAGATGGCCGGAGCGA
>DASPOR010000106.1 GCA_035625915.1 Alphaproteobacteria bacterium
AAGCTTGCCCGGGCGATGGCAGATTTCAAACTTCCGCCCGAAGTTGCCTTGATGCCGAACGATCCCTTTTATCGCGCCGACGACCATCAGCTCATTCCATCCCTCTACGTCGGCAACGCCCAGGCGAAAGGCGAGACGGACGAAGACCTCTTCAAGGTCACCGAGGTCATCAAGGGCACCGATGCAGCACCCCCCGGCTCGGAAACGGGGTGCAAGCTGACCTGGCCCGCCTGACGCTCCGGCAAATTGACCTCAATTTCTTCGATTCCGCGCGCCCGGGCAGCATTGCGGCGCGCGGATGGGGGCAAGCGACAGTTGGATTTCGCTTCGCCGGCGTACTCGTGGGCGCTGCAGTCCACTGAGTACGCTGGCAAACTTGGAGAGAGCGGCCGTTTTGCCGTCATCGGGAAGGTTGAAACCGTGGCGCCAGGGCACCGGAAGAAACGAATGTGCAGGTGGGGCGAGATGTCAGAATGACCCAACTGATCCTATTCAATGTCTTCAATGGCTTGATCGTCGGCGCCTTTTACGCGCTGATGGCCCTCGGCCTTTCGCTCATTCTCAATCTGAGCGGCGTCATAAATTTCGCCCACGGGGGATTTTTGGCCCTGGGCGGCTATATCGCCTACACGTTGATTCCTTTCGTCGGCTTCTGGGGCGCCTTGCTCCTAGCACCGGTACTCACA
Source organism: Alphaproteobacteria bacterium (assembly GCA_035625915.1). Lineage (NCBI taxonomy): Bacteria > Pseudomonadati > Pseudomonadota > Alphaproteobacteria > Alphaproteobacteria bacterium. Next base: position 687 of record DASPOR010000106.1, read on the forward strand.
GCAACGCTCGGGCTCTTCGTCGAGCGTCTGCTGATCCGCCGACTTTACGGCCGCGACCCGCTCTATAGCCTGCTGCTCACCTTTGGCCTTGCCTTGATCTTCGAGGACGTGACGCGCGCCATCTGGGGTGCGCAGAGCGTGCCCTATCAAATTCCGGGCTGGCTCGCGACACCGCTCAGCACCGACTTCTTCTTTCTGACGGGCTACCGCCTGTTCATGGTCGTGCTCGTCGTGGCCGCAGTCGGCGGCCTCTTCTATATCCTCAGCCGGACGCGCCTTGGCATGCGCATCCGTGCGGGAACGCTCGATCTCGATACGGTGTCGGTGCTTGGCGTCAACGTGCGGGTCCTGCGCACGCTGAATTTCGGCTTGGGCATTTATTTGGCCGGGCTCGCGGGCGTGCTCGCAGCCGGTCAGCAGGGCTTGTCGCCGACGCTCGGCCTCACGCTCATCATGCCGAGCTTCGTGGCGATCATCGTGGGCGGCCTCGGCAGCTTGCCGGGCACCCTCCTCGGCGGCGTGTTGATTGGCGTCGCCTCGAACCTGACAACCGTCTACTTTCCGTCCGCGACCGAGGCGGTGATGTACGTGATGATGGGCCTTGTGCTCCTCATTCGACCGCGAGGTCTCCTCGGGGAAGAGGGGAGGATGCATTGAGCGACCTCTTGCGCAAGCAGGCTTCAACGGCCCTCGTCTGGATCCTTCTCCTGACGATGCCTTATTGGATGCCGATCCTTGGCGGCTATACCGCACTCAGCAGCCGCATGATCGTGCTCGCCCTTGCCGCGATGGGACTCAACTTCCTTCTCGGGTTCACGGGGGTGTTGTCGTTCGGTCATGCCGCGTATTTCGGTCTCGGCGCCTACGGTGTCGGCCTGACCATCAAGTATCTCGTGCCGAGCACCGCACTCGGCATCGTCGCGGGCGTGCTGATCGGCACCGTCGCGGCAATGGCGATCGGCGCCTTGATCGTCAAGCTGCGGGGCGTCTATTTCGCGATGGTGACGATCGCCTTCGGCCAGGTGTTCTACTTCATCGCATTCCGGTGGAACTCCGTGACGGGCGGGGATGACGGACTCTCGGGATGGAAGCGCCAGCCGCTCGATTTCGGCGTCGCAACCCTCGACATCCTCGGCAGCGACAAGGCCTTCTACTATTTCGCACTCGCGCTTTTCGCCGTCGCGATTGCGATCATGGGCTTGCTCTTGCGCTCACCCTTCGGGCGCACCCTCTTGGCGATCCGGGAGAACGAGCGGCGTGCCCGCTTTCTCGGGATTCCGGTCGAGCGGCATATCTGGTTGTCTTTCGTGATTTCCTGCATGTTCGTGAGCCTGTCCGGGGCGCTTTACGCGCTCTTGAACAATTTTGCCGACCCACGGGCGCTGCGCTGGGACCAGTCGGGGGACTTCGTGATCATGGCGGTGTTGGGCGGAATGCGCTCGTTCTGGGGCCCGCTTATCGGGGCGGCGATCTTTGTCGTCTTGCAGGACCAGGTGTCGAGCATGACCGAGAACTGGCAGTCGTTCATCGGTCTTTTCTTTGTGCTTGTCGTGCTCTTTTTTCCACGTGGCGTGCTTGGCATCGTCAGGCGAAAGGCAGCCGCATGAGTCTTTTGAAAGTCCAGAACGTTTCCCGACATTTCGGCAGCTTGATCGCCGTGAACGGGGTCACGCTTACCGTCGAGCCGGGAGAACTGCGCGCCGTGATCGGCCCGAACGGGGCCGGCAAGACCACGTTTTTCAATCTCATCAGTGGATTCTTTCCGCCGACCTCCGGACGCATTCTGTTCGAAGAACAAGACGTGACGGAAATGCCGGTGCACCGTCGGGTAGCGATGGGGATGGCGCGCACATTTCAAATCACGGAGATCTTTCCCGAACTGACCGTGCGCGAGAATCTGCGCATTGGCGTCGAGGCGGCGGCCGGCTTGCGACTGCGTCCTTGGCTTTCGTCGCGCGAGGACGCGTCACTCTCGGCGCGCATTGACGAATTCATGCAAATGGGTGGGCTCGGCACCAAGGCCGACCGGCTCGTGGGCGAACTCAGCCACGGCGATCAGCGTGCGACGGAGATCATGATGTCGCTCTCGCTCAATCCGCGTCTCTTGCTCCTCGATGAGCCGACGGCCGGCATGGGTGACCAGGAAACCTATGACATCACGCAGCTTATCCGGCGCCTGCATCAGGACCAAAAACTCACGATCGTGCTGATCGAGCACGACATGCGCGTCGTTTTTCATCTCGCGGACCGAATCATGGTGCTTGCCGAGGGTGCCGTT
>DASPOR010000107.1 GCA_035625915.1 Alphaproteobacteria bacterium
TGAACTTGCCATGGTCTATGCCCAGCCACCGCGCCCCGCCGGTCGTGGCCAGCACGAACAGCGCTCCCCGGTCCAACGCTTCGCCGAACGCCGCGGAATCCCCGTACGCACCCCGAAATCACTCCGCGAGTCTTCGGAACAAGCCTCGTTCGCCTCGCTCGACCTCGACGCCGCCGTGGTCGCAGCCTACGGCGTCATCCTGCCCAAGGCCATGCTCGCTTCCCCCCGGCTCGGCTGCCTCAACATCCACGCCTCGCTCCTGCCGCGCTGGCGCGGGGCGGCCCCGATCCAGCACGCGATCCTGGCCGGGGACAAGGAGACCGGTGTGACCATCATGCAGATGGACGAGGGTCTGGATACCGGTCCGATGCTGGTTTGGGAGCGTATTGCGATAACGCCGGAAATGAATGCCGGCGCTCTTCACGACTTGCTCGCGAAGTTGGGCGCGCGGCTGATTGTGGATGCGCTCGACGCACTCGCGGCCGGCCGCTTGGCACCCACCGCCCAGCCGACGGCGGGTGTCATGTATGCCGCGAAGATCCGCAAGTCTGAGACGCGCCTCGACTGGACGCAGCCGGCTCAATCCCTTGCCTGCCGGGTTCGCGCCTTCAGCCCCACGCCGGGGGCGTGGACGGAGATCGCGGGAGAGCGTGTGCGGGTCCTTGCCGCCAGCGTCATACCCAATGCCGCGAGCGGCACCCCCGGCGCCGTGCTCGACCGCCAGCTTACGATTGCGTGCAGCCAAGGTGGCCTTCGCCTCGACGAAGTTCAGCGCGCAGGGGCGAAGCCGCTCAACGCGGAGGCTTTCCTTCGCGGGCGCTCGATCGCCCCCGGAACGGTACTGGCATGACGCGTTACAAGCTCACAATCGAATATGACGGGACGGGCTTCGTCGGATGGCAGCGTCAGGCAAATGGCCTCTCGATCCAGGAAGCGCTGGAAACTGCGGTCGAGCAGTTTTGCGGGGAACGGGTCACCATACATGCCGCCGGGCGGACCGACGCAGGTGTCCATGCGCTCGGCCAGGTGGCGCATGTCGACATCGCGAAGGACACGCGGCCTGATACGGTGCGCGACGCGATCAACTACCACGTGAAGCCTCATCTCGTTGCCGTGCTCGAGGTGGAAGTCGTGAACGGCACATTTCACGCACGCTTCTCGGCGCGTGAGAGGGCCTATCGCTATCGCGTTTTCAACCGCCGCGCACCGCTGACTGTCGAGCGGGGCCGTGCCTGGCATGTGCAACCGCCGCTCGATCTCAATGCGATGCAGGCGGGTGCGGCGCATCTTGTCGGGCGCCACGATTTTTCGAGCTTCCGCGCGGCTGAATGCCAAGCCGATTCGCCGGTCAAGACGCTCGACGTGCTGACGCTCGCGCGCATCGGCGAGAAAATCGTCGTCGATGCCCGTGCGCGTTCGTTTCTCCACCACCAGGTGCGGAACATTGTCGGCACGCTCAAGCTCGTGGGGGAAGGGAAATGGACTCCTGCCGACGTACGCCGTGTGCTCGAAGCGCATGATCGGCGCGAAGCGGGCCCGACGGCGCCGCCGGACGGACTCTATCTGGTCGAAGTCGTCTATTAGCGCATTAGGTGACCGCGAGCCGTGACGCGGCGATTTCTTGGATGACGATGCTCAGCACGAAATCGATCGCGACCAGCGCGGTCGCCGCGATGCCCGAAATTTCAAGTGCCGTCCGCGCCACGTACCAAAGTATGACGAGCGAAAGGGCGGTGACGCCGATGACCGCAAAGCTCGCGACCTCGCTCGGTACGAATTCGTCTGCGCCAAGGACGGCAAAGGGCAGGGCTAGCAACGCGAGCAGAACCCCCGCCCAATTATATGCGACAATATATCCGACGTATCGCTGGCGCCGGTCGAGCAGTTCGCACATGTAGAATGTGGCCAAAGGATAAGCGAATACGAGGATAAGATACGTGGACGCCTCGATCAGGAAGATCCGCACCCCACTCGACTCGATGGGAACCGTCGTATTCTGAAGTTCGATCAACGTCATGATCGCGCGAATTGGGGCAACCAACACAGCCGAGAAAAACGATCGCCAGAAGCCTGCCTTCGTAAGGTTGAAGAACGCCATTCCGCTCCGGTCGAAGCGGCAGAGACGATAGGCGCCATAAAGAGCGTAGATGATCTCCCGCGTACTGATCATGGGCTGTCGAGGCTCACGACTTGGCGAAGTAATCGTCCAGGAATGCGCGATAAATCGCGGCGAGTGTTTTGATATCCGCGATCGAGGCGCGTTCGTCGACCTTGTGCATCGTCTGTCCTACCAAGCCGAACTCTACCACTTCGCAATGATCCTTGATGAAGCGCGCATCGGAAGTACCGCCGGTCGTGCTCAGTTCGGGCGTCATCGCCATTAAGCGCTGGATCGAATTCGAAACGAGATCGCTGAGGCGGCCGGGGGGCGTGAGGAACGAGACACCCGAGACATCGAGTTCGAGAATGTAATCCCCGCCCACCGCGTCGAAGCGCTCGCGGAGCCAACGCTCGACGCGAGCGGGCGTGTGGAGATCGTTGAAGCGGATGTTGAAGCGTGCGCTTGCAGTCGCGGGAATGACGTTGTTCGCGGAATTGCCGACATCCACGCTCGCGATCTGAAGTGTCGACGGTTGGAAATGAGCGCTGCCGTCATCAAGCGGTTCCGCGATGATGGCGTTCAGCATTCGCACGATGCGGTGGGCCGCGTTGTCGGCGAGATGCGGATAGGCGGTGTGCCCCTGCACACCTTGTACCGTGAGCTTCCCGTTCATGCTGCCACGCCGGCCGATTTTGACCATCTCGCCAAGCTTCGAGGGGTTGGTCGGCTCGCCCACGATGCATGCATCGAGTGTTTCGCCCTTGGCCTTGAGCCAATCGAGCACTTTGCGTGTGCCGTTGATCGAGGGACCTTCTTCATCGCCCGTGATGAGGAGGCTGATCGAACCTCCGAAAGTCGTGCCGTGCGCATCGAGGAAGCCGCACGCCGCCGCGACGAAGGCGGCGATCGCCCCCTTCATGTCGGCGGCCCCTCGGCCGTAGACCTGGCCATCGCGGATTTCGCCGCCGAAGGGATCGACCGTCCATGCCTTGGCGTTGCCGACCGGTACGACATCCGTGTGGCCCGCAAAGCAGAAGTTCGGGCTGTCGGAGCCGAAACGGGCATAGAGGTTTTCGACGTCGGGGGTACCTTGGTCCACGAATTTGAGGCGATGGCAGGCAAAGCCAAGGGCGGAAAGGCGCTCCTCGAGGAACGCCAGTGCTCCGCCTTCCGCCGGCGTCACGCTTGGGCAGCGAATGAGCGCCTGGGTGAGCTCGACCGGGTCGACCGCGCTATCCTTCAGCTTGGCGCTCACGCCCGTAGCAGCTCGTTGATCGAGGTCTTTGAGCGCGTCCGCTCATCGACCCGCTTCACAATGACGCAACAATAGAGGCTTGGCGAGGGCCTACCGTCGTCGAAAGGCCGGCCAGGCAAGCTGCCGGGCACCACCACCGAATATGCCGGCACGCGGCCGGTGAACACTTCCCCGCTCTCGCGGTCGACGATGCGCGTCGTGGCGCTAATGAAAACGCCCATGGCGAGGACGGAGCCAGTCTCGACAACGACGCCCTCGACGACCTCGCTTCTGGCGCCGATAAAGCAATTATCTTCGATGATGACAGGTCCGGCCTGGACAGGTTCGAGAACGCCGCCGATCCCGACTCCGCCCGATAAATGGCAATTCTTGCCGATTTGCGCGCAAGAGCCAACGGTCGCCCAGGTATCGATCATGGTGCCGCTGTCGACATAGGCGCCCACGTTGAGAAAGCACGGCATCAGCACGGCCCCAGGTGCTACATAGGCCGAACGGCGCACGAAGCAGCCTGGAACCGCACGGAATCCTGCGGCACGGTAACGTGCGGCGTCCCACCCTTCGAATTTGGAACGCACCTTGTCGAACCAGGGCGTACCACCCTTCTCGGGACTCCCTGGGCCACCCGGAATGGGTACCGAATCGTTCAAGCGGAAGGAAAGCAGGACCGCCTTTTTGAGCCATTGATTGACGTGCCATTCGCCGCCGATCTTCTCCGCGACACGCACCTTACCGCCGTCGAGCGCCTCGAGCGCCTGGTCGACCGCTTTGCGTATCTCGCCTTGGGTCGCGGTCGAAAGCGTGTCGCGCTTCTCCCACGCCGCATCGATGACGTCCTGGAGTTCGGATTTATCCATGGGGTGCGGCTCCCGGGGCTCGCATGCGGCCGGCACAATGAGACAGGGGCTTATTCCTGTCAACAGAAGCCCCGTGATTGCGTGGGAGGAAATGTGTGGTGCTGGCGTGCTATCCGGCGGTTTTGGCGCGTTCGGCGAGCACGTTCTCGAGAAAATCCACGAGATCGTCGGCGTGGTGATGGATGTGGCTGCCCGTTTCCGTCGTCGAGCCATATTCGGTCTCGGTCCTGACGAGGATTGTGGTCATGCCGAGGGCATGGGCCGGCTCGAGGTTGCGCGGAATATCGTCGAATATCGCCGCACCGGCGGGTGCGATGTCGTGGCGCGCGAGGAGCGCGCGGTAGCATGCAAGCTCCGGCTTCGGGACGAAATCCGCCGCCGCGACGTCGAAAACCGCCTCGAAATGGCGTGCGACACCCAAGCGCGCCAACACTTTCGCGGCGTGATCGGCTGAGCCGTTCGTGAAGACGATCTTGCGCCCCTTCAGTCTTTCGAGGGCCGCATCGAGTGCTGGGTTGGGTGGAATGGCGCCGTGATCGATCCGGTGGACATAGTCGAGATAACGGTATGGGTCGACGCCGTGTTCGGTCATGAGGCCGCGCAAGGTGGTGCCGTATTCCCGGAAATAGCGCTTCTGAAGCGCACGCGCAGCGACGGGGTCGACGTCGAAATACTCGGCGATGAATTGCCCGATCCGTCGATCGACCTGGTCGAACAGCCGGCACGAGGGCGGATAAAGGGTATTGTCAAGGTCGAATACCCAAGTGGCGACGTGATGGAGGGGGACCGGGGCGGAGCGCATGGCGCTAAGGTGGCGGCATCCGGCCGGATTGGCAAGGAGGGCCCGGGTTAAGGCCGCATTAACGAGGCTTGGCCTAGGCTCCGGGACGATGGGGCTCGGCTACGCGGCGCTATTCGGCCCGCGGGCGAGTCCCATGTTTTCGCTGAGAGGGGCCCGACACAAGGATCATGTGGCGCTCGCGTCAATCCCCCGTTCCAGAAGATGCGCCTCGCGTCGGCGCTGACTTTCCAGAGCCGGCTTCGGCCGATCCGGTGCTGGAGTATCGGCTACGCGCGGCCCTTATCGAATCGCGACAGCGCTACAAGGACCTGGTCGAGATCTCGAGCGACTTCGCGTGGGAGACCCGGACCGACGGCAGCTTCGCATTCGTCTCGCCTCGCGGTGCGCTTGGCTATCGCGCAGCCGAACTCGTCGATCGTCCGGCGAGCGGCTTTGTCGTCGACGCCCCAAAACTCGCGGTCAATCCGTTCGAGGCGCAAGCGGCGGTCGAGGAGGTCGAGCTTGCCTTCCGGCGATCGGATGGCGCCATTGCCATACTCAGCGCTTCGGCGATCCCCCGATTCGACGACCAAGACCGCTGGATCGGCGCGCGCGGCGTCTGCCGGGACGTGACCGAAGCGCGCGCGCGGGACGCGGCCCTTGCCCAAGCGCGGCATCGCGAGCGACTCTTCGCGGTAATTGTCGCCGCGATCCGCGACGTGGTCGAGCCGGCCAATCTGCTTGCGACTGCGGCAGACGCGATCTTGCGCGCTTTTCACGCGGCCGGCTGCCGTATCTTCCGCTATGCATCCGGGCGTGGACTCGTACTTGCCGCGTCGGCCGGCGAACCGGCACTGCCCCCGTTGCTCGAAGAGGCGTTCGAGGAGGCGTTCAGGGGAGCCGATGCAGCCATGGTCGAGTATGGACGCGCGCTTGTGGCCGTTACGCGGCATCGGCGCGAGGCGAATGGCGCCCTCTATCTTTGGCGCGCCGATGCCGATGGCCCTTGGGACGTCGATGCGGTGGCCCTCGCCGGTGCGGTCGCAGGCCAGCTCGGCATTGCGATCGAGCAAATCGCCAATCACGAGGTTCTCGAGCGGCTGACGCGCACCGATCCGCTCACTGGGCTCCTCAACCGACGTGGCTTCCTCGATCAGCTCGAGCGGCGATTGGCGCGGCACGCGCGTGCCGCGTTGAGTGCGGAGCGTGTCGAAGCAGCCCTTATCTACGTCGATCTCGACAATTTCAAACCGGTCAATGACCGTTTCGGCCATCAGAAAGGCGACGACCTTCTCGTCCATGTGGCTGAGCTTTTGCGGCAAGGGACGCGTGCTGCCGATCTCGTAGCGCGCCTCGGGGGCGACGAATTTGCATTGTGGCTCGAAGGTGTCGATGAAGCCGGGGCGCGAATTCGTGCCGGAGTGCTCCTCGAGCTTTCGGAGGCATTGGCGCCATTCTCGGCCGATGCCGGCCGCCCGCTCGGCTTGTCGATCGGGATCGCGCTCTATGACCCGGAATCGGGGGAGGGCGTGAATAGCCTCACCGCGCGGGCCGATGCGGCCATGTATGCGGTCAAGCGCGGCGGCAAGCGCAATATTTGCGTGGCCGTCGCCGCTCGGTCGGCGGAGGCATGACATGACGCGCGAATCCATCGCGGCGATGCGCCGGCGACTTGAGAATGCCGCCCTGCCGCTCGACTATGACGAGACCAAGAAGTTTCTCGTCGTTGACGACACGAACGTTCGCAAATTGCTCGCATCGCGCCGGGACGTTCCCCAGGAAGTTCTCTATTACCTCGCGCAAGACGCGATGCCCGAAGTGCGCGTGGCGGTCGCGGCCAACCCCGAGACGCCGATCCAGGCCGAATTGCTGCTGAGCCGGGACGCGAGCGAGGATGTACGCTTCGCACTCGCGGGGAAGGTGGCCCAGGTCGCCGGTGAGCGCAGTGCGGACGGTCGGCCCGGTCGCACGAAGCTTTTCTTCGAACTCCTGAAAGCCCTCGCTCGGGATGAACTTGCCCGGATACGCCGTATCGTCTCCCAAGCAGTCAAGGATATCGCGAACATTCCACGCGATATCGTGCGGTCGTTGGCGAGCGACGCGGATCCCGAGGTTGCAGCACCGGTGCTCAAAGATTCGCCAGTACTTCGCGAGCACGACCTCATCTCGGCGATGCAGGCGAATCCCGCCGCCGCGGTCATCGGGGCCGTGGCGCAACGCGCCGATCTCGGTGCCGCACTCTCCGATGCAGTGGTGGCGACGGGAAGCGAGAGTGGTATTGCGGCACTTCTGGCGAACGACAGCGCGCAAATTCGAGAGGAAACACTCGACCTTCTGATCGAGCGAGCGGCCGAGATTCCCTCTTGGCAGGAGTCTCTGGTCGAGCGTCCTAAGCTATCTGCGCGCGCCGTAACCCGGCTCGCGCATGTTGTCGCAGGCACGCTTGCCGAGAAACTGGCACGGCGGGAAGACCTTGACTCGGGTTTGCTTGAGGAAATCGAGCGGGTGGCAAGTGTGCGCCTCTCCGGCCCCGACGCGGTCGGGCCGCGGCCGAGCCCAGGGCAGAGCGTCGCGCCGGCAGCCGGCGGGCCGGAAAGCCAACGTCCGCCGTCGGTCGAAGGGGCGAAACCAAAGCTCGAGGACGATGCGGGCAGCGTGGCAACGGCGATTGGGCGCGCACGATCCTTGCTCCTCGCGGGCGCACTCAATGAGGACGCGGTGGCGGGAGCGGTCGCCCAGCGCGACCGTCCCTTCGTCGCGGCATCGCTCGCCCTGAAGACGAAACTGCCTTTCGCCGTGGTCGACAAGATCATCGCTATCAGCAGCGCCAAGGGTATTACGGCACTGGTATGGAAGGCTGGATTCACCATGCGCCTTTCCGTGCAGCTTCAAACGCGCCTGGCGGGAATTCTTCCGAACAAGGCAATCTACGCGCGCGACGGCGTTGGTTTTCCGCTTACCGAGGACGAAATGCGCTGGCAGCTCGAATTCTTCGACGCGGCATAGGCAAAAGAGGGAAGATCGATTAGGAAGCCTGCTTCCGACATTCCGCAATCGTCGTCGGCATCCGGGATGAAGTCGGGGGCTGGGCAGCTTCTCAGGTCTTTCCGACCAGGGTGCCGACACCCTGCGCGGTGAAGATCTCGAGCAGGAGCACGTGCTGGACGCGGCCGTCGAGAATCACCGCCGCCTCAACGCCACCCTCGACCGCCGTCACGCAGGTCTCGACTTTCGGAATCATGCCGCCGCTGATCGTGCCGTCCGCCTTAAGTTCGGCGGCACGGCTGATGGTCATGTCCTGGATGAGCTCGCCCGCCTTGTCGAGCACGCCGGCAACGTCGGTCAGAAGATAGAGACGGGAGGCCTTGACCGCGGCCGCGATGGCGCCGGCGACCGTGTCGGCATTTATGTTGTAGGTTACGCCGTCGTCGCCGACACCGACCGGCGCTATGACGGGGATGATATCGGAGTTCCGGAAAAACTGAAGAACTGCCGGATTTATCCGCTCGGGCTCCCCTACGAATCCGAGATCCAGGACCTTTTCGATGTTCGAAGTTGGGTCGCGCACGCTTCGGGTGACCTTACGCGCGACGACAAGGTTGCCGTCCTTGCCGGAAAGGCCGACAGCAACGCCACCCGCGCGATTGATCGCGGTCACGATTTCCTTGTTGATCTTGCCCGCGAGCACCATTTCGACGACTTCGACGGTCTGCGCATCGGTAATCCGCAGGCCGTCGACGAACGAGCTCTGGATCTTGAGGCGCTCCAGCATGGCGGCGATTTGCGGCCCCCCGCCATGGACCACGATTGGATTGATGCCGATCTGCTTCAAGAGCACGATGTCGCGCGCGAAGCTCTGCGCGAGCTTTTCTTCGCCCATCGCATGGCCGCCATATTTGATGACGAAAGTCTTGCCGGCGTGCCGGCGCATGAAAGGCAGCGCCTCGCTCAGGATGCCGGCCTTCGCGAGCCACTCGAGATGGCGGGAGCGGGGGTCCTTGTGCATCATCGGCGGAGACTTTATCCGAACTGGTCGCCTGCTGCCAGTTCCGCGATGGAGGCGCGCAGTATTTCAATGCCTTCCCCGCTCGAAGCGCTCGTGACGATCGGCTTCGGCCGAGCAGCCGCGTGATCGGCGAGTTCGGCATCGATGTCGCGGGAAATCGCCGCGACCGCGTCTTTGTGGGTTTTATCGGATTTCGTAAGCACGATCTGGAAGCTCACCGCAGCGTCGTCGAGGAGCTTCATCGTTTCCCGGTCGTTGGCCTTGAAACCGTGGCGAGCGTCAATCAATAAAAAAAGACGCCGCAGATTGGGGCGACCGCGGAAATAGGCGCCAATAAGCTTCCGCCATGCAGCACTCTCGCGCTTGGAAGCTTTGGCGTAGCCGTATCCCGGCATATCGACAAGGAGAACCCTACCGCCAAGCTCGAAGAAATTGAGCTGGCGGGTACGGCCAGGCGTGTGCGAGGTGCGCGCGAGCGACTTGCGGCCGGTGAGCGCATTGATAAGACTCGACTTCCCCACATTCGAGCGGCCGAGGAAGGCAATCTCGGGAAGCGAAGCCTCGGGCAAATTGTCCGCGCTCGTGGCGCCGAAGACGAAATTGCACTGGGAAGCGAAGAGGCGGCGGCCCGCCTCGATGACTGCGGCGGGGTCGGCGGGTGCGTCCGCTCCCCTCAGGGCTTGACCCCCGCCCGCCGCATGATGACCCATTGCTGCGCGATCGAGAGGAGGTTGTTCCATGTCCAATAGATCACGAGCCCCGCCGGGAATTTCGCCAGCATGAACGTGAAGACGACCGGCAGGATCATGAACATCTTTGCCTGAACCGGATCGGCGGGTGCGGGATTGAGCTTCTGCTGCAGGAACATCGTCACACCCATGATGATCGGCCAGACGCCGATGGCAAGGATGGCGACCGGCAGAATGCTCAGGCTGTCGGGCAATGTCCAAGCAGGCAGAAGCCCGAAGAGATTGAGGACGGACGTGGGATCGGGCGCCGACAGATCGCGGATCCAGCCGTAAAACGGCGCATGACGCATCTCGATCGTGACGAAAAGCACCTTGTAGAGCGAGAAGAACACGGGGATCTGGATGAATATGGGCAGGCATCCCGCGGTCGGGTTCGCCTTTTCGCGCTTGTAAAGCTCCATCATCTCCTTGTTCATGCGCTCGCGGTCGTCACCGAAGCGCTCGCGAATCTTCATCATCTCCGGCTGCAACTTCTTGAGCTTGCTCATCGCCCGATAGGATTTGTTGGCGAGCGGGAAGAAGAGGCCTTTGATGATGACTGTTAGAAGAAGGATCGCGATGCCGAAATTGCCGACGTGTTTGTAAAGCCAGTCGAGCAAGAGGAAGATCGGCTTCGTCAGAAAGAAGAACCAGCCCCAGTCGATGGCGTAGGAAAGCCGCTCGATGCCGAGATTGTCCTGGTAGGCGTTGAGGAGTTTGACTTCCTTGGCGCCGGCAAAAATCATGCTCCGGGATTCAACGCTTTCACCTGGTGCTGCGGTCAGGCCGGCGGTCGATACGAAATAAGCTTGGTATGCGTTTTGTCCGCTTTTGGCATCGTCGCTGAAATGGGCCGAAACAGGCATGTTTTGATCGGGGACGACCGCGACGAGCCAGTATTTGTCGGTAAATCCGAGCCAGCCGCCAGTCGTCGTCACATTGACCGGCTCCTTCTGGAGTTCCTTGTATTTGATCTCCTTGAGCGTCTTGTTGAAGACACCGAGCGGGCCTTCGAAAAGGATATAATAGCTGCTTTCAGGCGGGTTGCCGTTGCGCGAGACGCGCGCATAGGGAAAAAGCGTCACGGCCGCAGCACTCGAGTTCTCGACGCGCTTATCGATCGAAATCATGTAAGCGTCGTCGACGCTGTAGGTGGTGACGAATCTAAGGCCCTGACCGTTGTCCCAGGTGAGGGTCACGGGAGTGGATGGGGTAAGCGTCATACGATCCGCCTGCCACATCGTGTCCTTGTCGGGCATTTTGATCCCAACGCCTGCGGCCGCGGTCCATCCGGCGTCGGCGAAATAAGCATCCGGCATTCCGGCTGGAGTAAGCAGCGTTATGTGCGGGCTGTTAGGGTCGATCGTCTCGCGGTATTGGACGAGCGTAAGATCGTCGAAGCGCGCACCTCTGAGCGCGATCGATCCTTGAACCCGCGGCGTGTCGATCATGACGCGGGGACTCTCGCGCAGGATTTCAGCGCGGTCGAGCGGAGCGCTCGCCGAAGGGGCATTCGTTGCCTGAGGTGTCGGTGCTGACGGCGTCGACGGCGCTTGCGGTGTCGCGAGCGAGGGAGCATTTTGTGAAATTGCCTGCTGATGAGCCGCTTGCTGCTGCTCGATTCGCGGCTTTTGAACAAGAAATTGGAAGCCGAGCACGATCGCGACAGAGAGCAGGATCGCGGCGATAAGGTTGCGCTGTTCCATCATGTATCGGATTCCAAAACGCTCAGTGCTAAGAAATCATCGAACTCAGCTGGCGGGATGCTCGTGCGATCGCACCTCGCCGGCATGTGACCCGCACCCAAGCGAATGCGGTACCGGGTCATAGCCGCCCTCGGCCCAAGGATGGCAGCGCAGGACCCGTCGTGCGGCGAGCCCCGTGCCAATGATGGCGCCATGGCGGCGAAGCGCCTCCAGCGCGTATTGCGAGCAGCTCGGCTCGTAGCGGCATACAGGCGGCAAAATCGGACGCACCAGGAGCTGATAGGCGCGCACAGCCAAGCTCAGGAGCCTAGCAACAGGAGTCATTTCGTGCCCTCGACCGTCTATGCATTGGGCAGGCGGACTTTTACACCCTTCGCCTTGACCAGTCACCCCTCACGGCAAGCAATCTTTTTCGCTGCTGGGTCAGCGGTTTTCGTCGCTCGCTACCCCGAGCCGGCGAAGTGCCGTGGCGAGATCGTCGACGAGGTCGGCGAAGGACCTTCGCAGCGTTTCGCCGCGTGCAATCACCACGAGGTCGTAGCCGGGCTTCGCACCGCCGGGAAGAAGCCGCCGAGCTGCTTCGCGCAAACGCCGACGCGCACGGTTGCGGGCGACCGCGTTGCCGACCTTGCGACTTGCCGTCAGGCCGAGGCGTATGAGACCGGCAGGCTCCACCGCCGGGTCGGCGTCGCTGCGCTTATAGGCCTGGAGGATGAGGCCGGGCGCCACCCATTTCCGGCGGCCTGCCGCAACCCGTAAAAACTCAGGGCGCCTCTTGAGGCGCCCGAGGGCCGCGGCCATGGGACTAGGCTGATAGCCGCTTGCGCCCCTTGGCACGGCGAGAAGAGACGACCTTGCGCCCGCCAACGGTGCCCATGCGGGCTCGAAAGCCGTGCCGGCGCTTGCGGACCAGGCGGCTTGGCTGATAGGTACGCTTCACGAACTCTCTCCGTCGAATTGAGGGAGCCGTGTATAAGGCCGCCTGTCGCCGCTGTCAATTACAACGCGTAAGCTGCGACGGCGCGGGGCGCAATTTGATAGGGTTTGTAAGGATAGACGAAGCGAAACGGGATCGAGGGCGAGTCACAGTAAGGTGACTGGCGGGCGATCGTGCCCGGTGATAAGAGCCGAGCGTCGCTGCGGCAAGGTCGCCGTCGGGGCGCGCAACATACGAACGAGAGAATTCTGTTGAGACGTGAGACCCGCCCCGAGCGAGCGATGCCGCCAAGCAAGCCTCCCGCGTCCCGCTGGATTCCCCTTGCCGTCCTCGTGATCGGCTTGGCGGCGTTCTTCGTGCTCGGCGGGCCGCACTATCTGAAATTCGAAACGCTCCGCGCGCATGACGAGGAACTTCGCCGCTTTGCCGAAGCAAACGCGATTCTTGCGGTGCTGGCATTCATGTCGGTCTATGCGGCGGTGACCGCCTTCTCGCTGCCCGGCGGGGCGATCATGACGGTTTTCGGCGGGTACCTGTTCGGCGCCTATCTCGGTACGGTGTTCGTGGTAATCAGCGCCACCGCCGGTGCGACCGTGCTGTTCCTCGCAGCGCGCACGAGCCTTGGCGCCTATCTCGAAGCAAAAGCCAGTCCCTTCCTCGAGAAGATGAACGCGGGATTTCAGAAGAACGCGTTGAGCTATCTCCTGGTGCTTCGGTTGGTCCCGCTGTTCCCATTTTGGCTCGTCAACCTCGTTCCGGCATTCCTCGGCGTGAGCCTGCGCACCTATGTGCTGGGGACCTTCCTCGGAATCATTCCGGGTTCGTTTGTCTATGCGCTTGTCGGCGGCGGAATCGGCGAGCTGCTCGCGAGCGGACAGGAGCCGGAGCTCGACATCCTTTTTCGGCCGAGCATTCTCCTCCCCCTCGTCGGCCTCGCATTATTGGCCTTGATCCCGCTCGTGTATAAGAATGTGAAGGCGAGGCGGCGCTGAAACTTTCGTTCGTTTTCACGAAACCCGAGGACCCGAGACAGGTTCCATGGCGCAAACGCTCGACGTCGATATCTGCGTATTGGGTGCCGGTTCGGGCGGCCTTGTGGTCGCGGCGGCTGCAGGGCTTTTAGGGCGGCCCGTTGCCCTGATCGAGCGGGGCCGAATGGGCGGAGATTGCCTCAATTATGGCTGTGTACCGTCCAAATCCCTGATCGCCGCCGCTCGCATGGCCATCCTCGGGCAGAAGGCGGCCCGCTTCGGCGTCCATTACGACGCACCTGAAATCGACTTCCAGAAGGTGCATGACCATGTGCAGGGCGTGATCGCCTCGATCGCACCCAAGGATTCCCAGGAGCGCTTCGATGGCATGGGTTGCACGGTCATTCGCGCCGAGGGGCGTTTTATAAGCCCGACTGAGGTCGAGGCCGGCGGTATAGTCATTCGCGCACGTCGGTTCGTGATCGCGACGGGATCGTCGCCGGCGATCCCGCCCGTCGAAGGGCTTGCGGAGGTACCTTACCTCACCAACGAGACGATCTTCGATCTCACGGTGCGCCCGGATCATCTCATCATCGTGGGCGGCGGGCCGATCGGAATTGAGCTTGCGCAAGCCGAGCGTCGTCTCGGTGCGGAGGTCAGTGTCATCGAGCTCTATTCGATCCTGGCCAGCGACGATCTCGAGGCTGTGGGCATCGTTCGCCAAGCCGTGCGCCGCGAGGGTGTCATGCTTCACGAGCACACCAAACTCCTTCGCGTTGAACGGGATGGGAGCGGCATTGCCGTCGCCATCGAGAAAGATGGGAGGACGAGCCGCATTGCCGGCTCCCATCTTCTGCTTGCGGCGGGACGGCGGGCGAACGTGGACAGGCTCGGACTTGAATCGGCGGGAATCGTTCATACGGCCAAGGGCGTTTCGGTCGATCGTCGTCTGCGCACCTCGAACAAGCGGATCTTCGCCGTTGGCGATGTCGCGGGTTCCTATCAATTCACCCACGCCGCCGGATATCACGCCGGCATCGTCGTTCGCAACGCGCTCTTTCGTCTGCCGGCGAAAGTCGACGACCGGGCGATGCCGTGGGTCACATATTCGGATCCTGAGCTGGCCCATGTCGGGCTCAAGGAAGAGGCTGCGCGCAATGCCCACCATCGTATCCGCATCTTGCGGTGGGCCTTGGCGGAAAACGACCGGGCCCAGGCCGAGCGAGAGACGAGCGGCTTCATCAAGGTCGTCACGACCAAGGGCGGCAAGATACTCGGCGCCACCATTGTGGGCGTTCACGCAGGGGAGCTGATCCTCCCTTGGACCCTCGCAATCTCGCAGGGCCTCAAGGTCGGCGCACTCGCCTCGCTGATAGCGCCCTATCCGACCCTCTCCGAAATCAGCAAAAGTGTGGCGGGAAGCTATTTCACCCCGTCGCTTTTCAGCGAACGGACCAAGAAGCTCGTACGCTGGTTGGCGCGGCTCGGCTGATCGAACCCGAACCGTCCACTTAAAACATAATCGATTCTAATAGCTTATATAAAACAAGACGCTAAAATGCGTGCCGGTCTGCGCATTCTTCGATATATAGTTGCGCGTCATGTTCGATACCCGTGGCTGGTTGCAAAGGTTCCGCCACAGCTTGTCGGCCAAGCTGCTGATCCTCACGATTCTCTTCGTGATGATCTCGGAAGTCCTGATATTCACGCCGTCGATCGCGCGATTCAGGCTCACATATCTCCAAGAGAAGATCGGCGTTGCGCATATCGCGTCGTTGGCGCTCGAGGCGACGCCCACCCATATGCTCAGCCCCCAGCTTGAGATGCAACTCATGCAATATGTGGATGCCTATTCCATTGTGCTCGACATGCGCGGAAAGGCGCGCATGCTCGTCATGAACCGGGATATGCCGCCGGTCATCGACGACAATTACGATCTGCGCACGGCCAACTTCGCAAGCCTCGTGGTCGACGCGTTCAGGACCCTCGCGCATACCGGCTATCGTGTTCTGCGCGTCGTGGGGCCGTCTCCCAAGGACCCGGGAATCATGGTCGAGCTTGTGCTCGATGAGGGGCCGTTGCGACGTGCAATGTGGGACTTCGCGGGCCGCATCCTCAAGCTCTCGATCGTGATCTCATTGATCACGGCGGGGCTCGTATATTTCACGATGCAGTGGTTACTGGTCCGGCCGATGCAGCGCATCACCGATGCCATGCAGACATTCCGAACCAATCCGGAGGATGCGCGGAACGTCATTGCCCCAAGCGCTCGCGAGGATGAAATCGGCGTCGCCGAGCGCGAACTCGCGCGCATGCAGACGGACCTTCGGGCAGCCCTTCATCAAAAGAGCCGCCTTGCGGCCTTGGGCGCCGCGGTCACGAAGATCAGCCACGATCTGCGCAATATCCTGGCGACGGCGCAGCTCGTTTCCGACCGCCTCGCGGACAGCCGGGACCCGACCGTGCGGCGCACGACGCCGACGCTGATCGCCTCCCTCGACCGCGCCATCGCCCTTTGCGTCAACACGATGCGCTTTGCCAAGGACGACCAGCCCCAGCCCGCGATGTCCCGCTTCGCCCTCGATGGTCTTGTGGCGGATGTGGGGGCTACCCTGGCGCCGCAAGCGCCCGAGGGATGTCAGTGGGCCAACGAGGTGCCAAGCGGCCTGATCATCCACGCCGACCGGGATCAGATATTCCGGGTCCTGGTCAATCTCGGCCGCAACGCCTATGAGGCCGGCGCCACGCGGATCAGCGTTTCGGCCAAGAATGGAGACGGCGGCGTCACGGTCGAGGTTGCCGACAACGGGAAAGGCATCGCCCCGGTCGCCCGCGAGAAGCTTTTTCAGCCTTTTTCCGGCACGGCAAAGGCGGGCGGTACCGGCCTTGGCCTCGTCATCGTGCGGGATCTGCTTCGCGCCCACGGCGGCGATATTCGGCTTGCCGAGACGAGGCCGGGCGAGACGCGCTTCCTTTTGACTTTGCCGATAACACGACAGGCTGCTGAATGATGATTTACTAATGTATAATTGTAGACAATCATAATATTCACAAGTCATTCAACGTTTATCACAAACGCGTTATACCCTCTGTTGTTTTGATCATCATGCGAGTATTGTCTTCGTGATGGCCGGAGGGACCGGGTTACGTTCGCTGTCCCCCGCAGTCCCCCTTCGTCCCCAAGCGGCGTAATTCGCCCTCCGGTCCATCACCTCCCCACCGATCCATCGCCCCCGTAGTCAATCGCATCCTGCCGCACGCACCGACGCGGTGAGCGCGATGTCGCTTGTACCGGAAGCCAACCGGCTTGGTGCAGAAGGATCGTTAGCGGGCTAATATATTGCGCCCGCCTGCTTGACAGCACTCTTCGAAAGTATACAACTAAGGGTTGATTATATATTCGTATACTCTCTTTCTGCAAGCCGATTTCTGACAGGGTGATTATCTGCTATTTGACGGATAGCGAGTTTGCCGGGATGGGATTAATTGCGTGCGAAACAATCCCTTAAGCCATCTTTTTTTGGCTGTATTGCCAAGGTAATGCTCATCATTATGCTCATGATGAGCTATGAACGGGTCGTCGCCCTTGCAGGAACGCCAGGGATCATAGCTCCACGCGAATCGGCGACGCCATCGATCTTCAAAAATATCGGTATAGTCCACGTATCCGTACATAAAAAAGGCAGTGATTGGAGTCTGCTTCCCGACGATTTTGCCGATGTTTTGGTCGGGGGCGACGAACGCCATAACGTGAATTTGCTTAAACGGTCCGTCAAAACAGGGGGGTGCGGCAGTTCCATTTTGGATGCTGACATACATCCCCAAATCTTTTGCTGGAGTTCGGCCAAAATTCTTTTCGAAGTATTTGACTCGACGGCTGACGCCATCCCATTGGAAGCCACCGGGCTCGTGGCTGACATAGGCCCGCAATTCTTGTCTGACAGCTATTTCATGACCCCTCACGAGATTCCGCGTAGCTCGCCACAGAAACCAGGTGGCAACGCCGAGTATGAGGGTAACAAAGGCGATGGCGATTGTTGCGGCAGCAGTAACTGCTCCCGAGTCCCAATGAATTGCAATGAACCAATTATACCATCGGCAGAGGGCAGACATCCCTTCCCCATGGGGCCTGCTATCGTCGGTTTAAAAACGGCGGCTGTTCTCAGCCTATTCGGTTTTTTCCTCGCTTGGTTGTTCAATCGATGAGATTAGCACCCACTTATGACGGTTCCGAAAATATCAGGGTTCTCGCGATTATTATACCTGAATTGAAACTCCGAGACGTACAGCAGCTCGTATTTTTTGCTGATTTTGAGGAACGTGTCGACAACGCCGCGCCTAAGAATTAACCAGAAGCCTTCAATCGTATTGGTGTGGATCGCGCCCAGGATATATTCGCCGCGACGGTGACGGACGTAGCCATGCCGATAATGGAGATGAAGGTTCTTGTATGCGTCGCCGTCTGCGATCGCGAGCTAGCTAACCTTGCGCGAGACGACTTCATTCACGAATTCGACCAACGTCCGTTGACATACGCGCCCTCAATTCAATCGACCTGCAGGACGAGCGCCTTGAGGTAACTCGATTCGGGGAGGTGCGGGTGGACGGGATGGTCGGGTGCCGCACCGGCACTTCGCAGGATGCGCCCGGTACGGCCCGCCTGTTCGAGGCCGCGGCGAACCTCCTCAGCGAAGCGGGGCACCTCCATGTTGTGGGAGCATGAGGCGAGGAACACGAAGCCGCCGGGTGCGGCGAGCTGGCCGGCGAGGCGCGCGAGCTTGCGGTAGCCTTTCGCACCCGTCGCGAGATCGCGTTTGGATTTCACGAATGCCGGCGGGTCGCAAATCACGATGTCGAAGTGCCTGCCGTCCGCGGCAAGGCGCTCCATCGCCGTGAAGGCCGAGCCGCGCTCGAACCGGCACAGCGCTTCCACCCCGTTGAGTTCGGCCGCCTGTCGCGCGAGTGCGAGCGCCGGGTCCGAGCCGTCGATGGCGAGAACCTCGCGCGCACCCGCACGTGCCGCTTCAATCGCGAACCCGCCGCTATAGCAATAGACGTCGAGCACGCTTCGCCCGCGCGCAAGGCGGGCCATGAAAGCGCGATTGTCCCGCTGATCGTAGAACCACCCCGTTTTTTGCCCGGTCATGAGATCGGCAAGGAACCGGCAATCGTTTTCAACAAGCTCGATCGGCCCGGAAAGCGTGCCCTTCGCGAAATGCTGCGTGCCCGGCAGGCCTTCGAGGGCGCGGATCGGACTGTCGTTCCGGAAGAGAATGACGCGAGGGTCGAGGACGCGTTCGATTGCCTCGGTCAGGGGTGTCGCGAGGCGCTCGATGCCGGCCGCGTTCATTTGGCACGCAAGGACATCGCCATAGCGGTCGATCGCGAGGCCGGGAAGCCCATCGGCCTCGGCATGGACGAGGCGGTAATAGGGTGCGTCATAGAGCGCTTCGCGCAGCGCCAACGCGCGGCCGAGGTGTGCCGCGAAGAAGTCGACATCGATCTCGCGGGTCGGATTGCCGCTCAAAATCCGTGCCGCAACAAGGCTGTGCGAATTGAAGAACGCAACGCCAAGCGACTCGCCATTCGCACTCTCCACGTTGACGAGTTCGCCGGGCGGAAGCGATTTGGCCGCTGCGTCCATGACGATTTCGTTCGAATAGATCCAAGGATGGCCGTGGCGGGCGCGCTTTTGCTGGCCAGGCAGGAGACGGATGACGGGTCGCACGGACATGACGGTGCAGCATAGATACCGCCCCGCCGCCTGCAAGCGATTTGCCGGCGGTGGGGCATTGGCCGCCGCAACGCTAATAAGCGATCCGAGATTCGCGCAAAGATTGTTTCATTTCCGAACCGGGGCGGTCTAAAAGAAGGTCCTATAGCGTACACCCCTGGCCCCGGCGGCGGCACCGCGTGCCCGCCGACCGTGCGAGCGACACGTCCCAGGCAAGATCGAAAATCCAACCGAAGAAGAGGCGAAAATCGATGAATTCCGAGTCCATGACTGCTCGCGTGCCGACCCTGGCCGGTATGCTTTTGCCGCGCTCGGGTAAAATTGAAACAACGCTTCTGGCAATTGGCGGCAGCCTCTTGCTCGCCGTCTCGGCGAAAATACAAGTGCCGTCTTGGCCCGTGCCGATGACGTTGCAGAGCTTGGCCGTATTGCTGATCGGCATCGGGTTCGGCAGCAGGTTGGGGGTCGCGACGATCCTCGTCTATCTCGCCGAGGGACTTTTTGGCCTGCCGGTCTTCGCGGGGCCGTTAGCCGGCCCGGCATACTTTGCGGGTCCGACCGCGGGTTATCTGTTGGGCTTCTTGTTGAGTGCCGCGACCGTCGGCGCACTCGCCGAGCGCGGTTGGGATCGTAATCTGCTCGGCGCAGGGATCGTCCTGGTCGCGGGGCACGTTCTTATCTTCATTCCCGGCGTCCTTTGGCTCGCGGTTCTCTTCGGCCCTGCCAAGGCCGTCGCCGTGGGCGTGCTCCCGTTCATCACGGGATCGATCGTCAAGACGGCCCTCGGCATCGCCATTGTCGCCCTCATGTGGCAGCTCGCCGACAAGAAGCGCCAAGCGAGCATGCGAGATCGTGAGACGAGGTGAGGGATGAATGCCGCCGGGCGCATCGACCGGACGGTAGCCTATCCAATTCGCGATCTTCGCGCGTTCCTCGCGGGAGCTTGGCGGATCGTCCGCCGTATCGGCGATCGACGGCTCGGCATCGTCGGGCGGCTCGAAGGGTGTGCGACCTTCGCGCCAACGGCACGCGGCTTTTGTTATGACGAGAGCGGCACGCTGCAATTCGGCGCCTACAGGGGTTCCGTTACGCAACGCTATCTCTTCGACATCGAGGATTCTGCCCCGGCGGCTAAGATATGCCTCGCGGATGGCCGGCCCTTCTATGTCCTCGATCTCCGTTCCGGCGTGGCGAACGTCGCCCATGACTGCGGTGCCGACCGCTATCGCGGCCGCTATCGCACATTTTGCGCCGACGACTGGACCCTGACGTGGCGCGTCGATGGACCGCGCAAACGGTATTCGATCGCGACCCGCTATTCGAGGGATGCGCCCTCCGCCCTCAATCCTCAGATCGAAAGCATTGATCGCCGGCGCGATACGTGCACCAATCCGCTTGGCCGAGGCCGCCCCCCGGCCATGCCGCTCAAGGGGGATATGCTTTGAGTGCAACGAGCCGAAACCGACCGACGACCGCACGGGACCTTCGTGCGCGCAAGGGCGGGGATCCCATCGTCTGCCTGACCGCCTACACGACGCCCGTCGCCAAATTGCTCGATTCCCATTGCGATTTACTGCTGGTTGGCGATTCGGTCGGGATCGTTCTCTACGGCCTGGCCAGCACCCTTGCAGTGACCTTGGACATGATGATCAATCACGGGGCGGCCGTCATGCGGGGTGCTGAGCACGCGTGCGTGGTCGTCGACCTACCGTTCGGCACATATCAGGAATCGCGCGAGGCCGCTTTCCGCACGGCAGCACGGGTGATGGCCGAAACGGGATGTGCCGGCATCAAGCTCGAAGGTGGTGCGGAGATGGCGGAGACCGTCGCATTTCTCGTTGAGCGCGGCATTCCGGTTCTCGGCCATGTGGGACTGAAGCCCCAGTCGGTGCATGGGCATGGCGGCTATCATGCTCAAGGCCGGATTGCGTCAGAGGTCGAGCGCATTTTTCGGGACGCCGAGGCTATTTCGGAGGCCGGGGCATTCGCCCTCGTTCTCGAAGGCACCGTCGAGCCCGTGGCACGCGCCGTGACCGAGCGGGCCGCAGCACCCGTGATAGGGATCGGCGCCTCGCCCGCCTGTGACGGGCAGATCCTCGTGACCGACGACATGATCGGGTTGTTCTCGGATTTCACGGCGAAGTTCGTCAAGCGCTACGCCGAAGTGGGCGGCATCATCGACGAGGCGGCCCGCGCTTACGCGGCCGATGTGCGTGCGCGCCGCTTTCCCGGGCCGGAGCATTGCTACGGTGCCGGCCCCGAGACCAAGCGCAAGGCGGTTTGAGGTCGGCGTGGCCGCCGCGCGCGGAGCGACGAGCGCGCTTGCGATCCTGAACCGCATTCCCGCGTTGCGCGAAACGGTCCGCGCATTCCGCGCCGCGGGTGATACGATCGCACTCGTGCCGACCATGGGCGGGCTTCACGACGGGCATCTCGCACTCGTCCGGCATGGAGGAAGGTTCGCCAACCGGGTGATCGCGACGATCTTCGTGAACCCGACCCAATTCGGGCCGAAAGAGGACTTCGCGGGATATCCGCGGGATACGGCGAGCGATATCGCCAAGCTCGAAGGCGTTGGAGCCGATGCCCTCTTCATGCCGGATCTCGATGAAATGTATCCGCCGGGTGCGAGCACCACGGTGAGCGTATCGGGCTTGACCGACGGCCTCTGCGGGCCGTTCCGGCCGGGACATTTTGCGGGCGTTGCAACCATCGTGACAAAGCTCCTGCTTCAGGCGCTGCCCGATGTCGCCCTGTTCGGCGAAAAGGACTTCCAGCAGCTCCTGGTAATTCGCCGGCTCGTGCGTGACCTCGACATCCCCGTGCGCATCGAGGGTGTCCCGACCGTGCGGGAAGCCGACGGCCTGGCGCTCTCATCGCGCAACGTCTATCTTTCACCCGAAGAGCGGCGCACGGCGCCGATGCTCTATCGCGTCCTGACACACATCGCCCGGACGCTTGCAGACGGGGCGGACGCGGAACCCCTCTTGGCGGACGGACGAGCCGAGCTTGCGAAGGCAGGCTTCGATCCCGTGCAATATTTGGCGCATTGCGACGCCGAAACACTGGAGCCCCTTGCGCGCGCCACTCGGCCCTCCCGGGTTTTCGTGGCGGCGTATCTCGGTCGCACGCGACTCATCGACAACGTGCCCGTCGCGCAGCGCTGAGCGCCCCTATCGCTTTAACGCCGCCGGCGATCCCGTCTTGGGTTGGAATACGATGAGGGAAATCGCCCCGACGATCGACAGCAGGGCGGTGACCTCGCGCCAACCGAGCGGCTCGCCGAGGAAAACCGCGCCGGAAAGCATTCCAACCATCGGCACCATCACGGACCCGATTGCGGCGACCGTCGCGGGGAACAGACTCACGACCTTGAACCAGGCGTATTGCCCGAACAACATCGGCACCATGAGCGAGTAGGCGAGCGCCAGGAGTGCCGGAGCGCTCGCGTTTTGAATGACGATCGGCCCCGCGAACAGTGCCACGATCAGGATCGGTATGCCGCCGAGCAATAATTGCCAGCCCGCCAGCACAATCACCGGGATCGGCCAGCGGATGCTCTTTTGCACGATGGTTCCCGCTGCCCACGAAAATGCCGCGAGTACCGCAAGGAGAATACCGAGGGGCGAAGCGCCGAGTGCATCGATGCCCGAGGAGATGAGGACGAAAACGCCCAACGCGCTCAAAGCCAGCGCCGCGAGGATTCGCCAAGTCAACCGCTCCCGAAGAAAGATCACCGCGAGGAGCGTGGTCCAGATGGGCATCGTATAGGCGAGCACGGCCGCTTTGCCCGATGCGATCATATGCGCCGCGTAAGCGCTCAGGATCTGCCAGCCCGTGATGTTGAAGAGGGCGGCAAGGGCAAATCTGCGCCAAATGAATCGCGGCAGGGCAAGGGAATGCCCGCCGAGCTTCGCCATTGCGAGCAGGACCAATCCCGCGAACATCGCCGTCGTCACGCGATACTGCCAGATCGGGATTTCGGCCACGGAAATCTTAATCGCGACCCAGTTGGTTCCCCAAAAGATCGCGACCCCGGTCAACAGCGCCCAGCCAAAGCCCGGCAGGTGCGAATGGGAGCCAATCGCAGGCTTGGACGAATCAAGACCCACGGGATGCGCCGGCGAGCGGTTCGGCAAAGCGTAGCTCGGTGTCCCACGGAAAGTGAATCCACGTATCCTGACTCACTTCGGTCACGAACGTGTCGACGAGCGGGCGGCCGGCCGGCTTTGCGTAGACGGTCGCCATGTGCGCCCTCGGCAGAAGCAGGCGGACGACCCGCGCGGTAGCGCCCGTGTCGACGAGGTCGTCGACAATGACCCATCCCGCTCCGTCGCCGGGCGGAGCCTTGAGGACGCGCACGTCGCCTTGCGCCTGGTGCTCGTAGCTCGCGACGCAAACGGTGTCGAGCAGTCGCAGGTTGAGTTCCCGTGCTACGACCACGGCTGGCACCAGGCCGCCTCGCGCGATCCCGATGACGCCTTTCCACGGCCCCTTTTCATTGAGGCGCCACGCGAGCGCCTTGGCATCGCGATGGAGTTCCTGCCAGGAGACCGGAAAGGACTTCTTGAATTGCTCGGAGAAAGTCACGGGCTATTCCGCTCCGTCATGCCGATTCCGCCGGCGCCTCGGCCAATGCGCAACCCGAGATGCGCCACGTGCCATCGGCCTCCCGCTCCATCGAATAGAGCGCCAGAACCGCGCGTCCATCGGGACCGACGAAAAGCACCTTTTGCACCGGGCCGTCTGGCATCGCGACGAGATCGCGAAACTCCGTCGTTTGAGGACGATATACCGATGGATAAGCCGTCCTCACCATTTCCATGAACGCGTCCGCGGTGCCGAATTTCGCTTGAATGCCGGGGGACGCATAGGCGAAGGCGGCAACACCGTCGTCGCGCGCGAATGCGGCAAGCTGGCTCTCGATGACGTGTCGGATCGCGGCTTGATCCGTTGCACCCGGCGTGTTGTTCCCGCTTCCCTGTGCTGCGGCGCAAAAGGCCCACAGGCAAAGCAAAGCCGAACGAATGCAAATGCGGTAGCCGCGGGCTGCACACTGGAACACGGCTCCCCCTCCTCGCCCTTCTGGCAAACGTGACCCTTGCCGCACGATTGCCTGCCCAAAATGGATTTCAAGGATAGACCTTACGGGAAAAATAGCGCAGCGAAAACACCACCGGCGCCATTCCTCCGTTGCAGATGCTCGCGGCTCAGGCTACGGATGGGCGTTCTAGATCCGAGCACGGGATATCGTTGCCATGCTCCACACGTTTCGAAGCACACGCGGCGTCGTTACTGCTCCGCACCACCTGGCCGCTCAAGCGGGTCTCGCAGTGCTGCGTGAGGGCGGCAATGCCATTGAGGCGATGATCGCGGCTTCGGCGGTGGCGGGTGTGGTTTATCCTCACATGACCGGCCTCGGCGGCGACGGATTCATGCTTATCTCGGCCGCGGGAAGGCCCCCGATTGCGATCGAAGGATGTGGTGCGAGTGCCGCGTCGGTCGATCTCGAATTCTACCGCATGAGGAACATCGCGCCGATTCCCGCACGCGGTCCGCTCGCGGCGATCACCGTCGCCGGAACCGTCTCGACGTGGCATAAGGCGCTCGAAATCAGCGAGCGGCACGGCGGGCGGATGAAGCGTGCCCGGCTTTTCGAGGACGCCGTCTTCTACGCCCGTGAGGGTTATGCGGTGACTGCAACGCAGGCGGAAAATACGGCGAGGAAGAAATCCGAACTCACGGGATCGCCCGGCTATGCGGAGGTCTTTCTCGTAAATGGTGAAGCGCCCGCCGTCGGTTCACGATTCAAGAACCCCGCCCTTGCGGAGAGCCTGGCGCTGCTCGCGAGCGCGGGCCTCGAGGATTTCTATCGGGGACAGCTCGCCAAGCGCATCGCGGACGATCTTGCGCACGCAGGCAGCCCGTTGACGCTCGACGATTTGAAGGCACATCCTGGCGCCCAAGAAGTAACGCCCCTCTCCCTCCGGCTCGGCAAGGCGACAGTTTATAATTTCCCGCCGCCGACTCAGGGGCTCGCCTCCCTCGTCATACTCGGCGCCTTCGAACGTCTCGGCATCGCCGGCGCCGAAAGTTTCGGTCATATCCATGGCCTCATCGAGGCAACCAAGCTCGCATTCAAACTGCGCGATATGCAAATCACCGATCCGAGGTACATGTCGCTCGATCCCTCGCATTCGCTCAGCGACGCGGCACTCGCCGAATTGGCTGCAAGGATCGACCGCAAGCGGGCCGCGAGCGTAACGCTCAACCCCGCCCCAGGCGACACGGTTTGGATGGGTGCAATCGACGCAAATGGCCTGGCAGTCAGCTTCATCCACAGCATTTATTGGGAGTTCGGCTCCGGAGTCACGCTGAGAGATACCGGCATTGTCTGGCAGAATCGCGGCCTCAGCTTTTCATTGACGCCGGGAGCACTCCACCAGCTTCGTCCTCGGCGCAAGCCCTTTCACACCAATAACCCGGCCCTCGCCCTTTTCGAGGATGGACGCGTTCTTTGCTACGGTGCGATGGGCGGGGACGGGCAGCCCCAGACGCAGGCCGCGATTTTCACGCGCTATGGAATGTTCGGCCAGCCCCTGCAGCAAGCCCTAACCTCGCCTCGTTGGGTGGTTGGGCGCACTTGGGGCGAGACGCGCACGGGTTTGCGCATCGAGAACCGCTTCGATCCCGTCCTGATCGAAGCCCTCCAAGAAGCCGGCAACGAGGTCGAGGTCGTCGGCCCCTTCATGGACGCGATGGGCCATGCCGGTGCCGTCGTGCGGCATTCGAACGGAATGATCGAAGGGGCATCGGATCCCCGATCCGACGGTGTTGTGGCGGCTTATTGAATCGCGACCATTTCGAAGCTCATCGCACGAATACGCGCACTTCGTTCGAATCGATCGCTTCGCTCGTCGTTGCCGACAACGTTACGCGCTCGGCCGGCAAGCCCATGTTGGCGAGCGAGCGCATCACGGCGTCCGCGTTCTTTTGCGACTCGTTTACCGCGAATGGGCTCTTGGCGGTCGCCTTGCGGGGCGCCACCGCAACAACGTCAAAACCGGCATCCGGTTTGCGCGCCAGGGCTTCGCTTACCGCGAGGTATAACGCTTGCTCGTACTGGACATCAGGGCGAGCGAACCGGATCACGACGAGCGGACGCCGGTCGTCCGCCGGTGGCGTGCCGGTCGAGGTGCTGGCCGAGGGCTCAGGCGTTTGGTTTTTTTCCGGAGTCGAGGGTGCCGCCGCACTCGGCGGCGATTTGTCTTCGGTGGTCGTTTGTTGAGTCTTGCCGGAGGGTTCTTGACCGACGAGGCTGGGGAGCAGGTCCTCTGTTGCAATCGAGCACCCGCAGACAAGCAGGATCGCGCCCAAAAGGGCGATTTGCCGCAGGTCCATTACCTACCTTGGGCTTTAGTTTGTGACGCCGCCCCGTTTGCGAGCGGCGCGTTTTGCGAGCGTACCTTGCCAGCATTGATTGCGCGTTGCAACGGCCTTCTCCCCGCAGCGGCGCCAGGACATTGCCGGCACGAGAACCTGTTGGCTCGCATACTTTGCCTTGCGTTTGCAGCCTGACTTGAGTAGTTTCCGACGCTTTCCGTCGCCGGATCGATGCCAATATTCTCTCGCTTCGGCAGGGTTTGCCCAACTCAAGCGCCCGTAGCTCAATTGGATAGAGCGTCTGACTACGGATCAGAAGGTTAGGGGTTCGAGTCCTCTCGGGCGCGCCAAAAATTTCAATATTTTAGCCTGATCCAGCCCGAACGATTGGAGAGGCGAGCAAGCACATAGCAAACAGCAGCGCCAAAATGGGGTCGCAATTTAGTACCTACAGCATTCAGCTGTTGGAGTGAAAGGACACATCCCGATCCACTTAATGGCGCGCTCGTCGTGGCCTGCATCGTCAGGGCTTTCAACGTGAAGGTCAGGCTTTACGTCCTCGCCGGCACGATCGCGGTCTATGCGCTCAGGTTGAATCTCTAGGGATATTGGTTCGGCGGCAACGTGCTCGCAGGCGGCTATCGGCCGAGGGCTGAGTGGCCGTCGGCAAGAGGCGGGACGACACGGGGGATTACCTGCGACGGACCTCGCAGACATCACCGTTCCTGAATGTACGGACCCGACCCTATCGCCGATGTGACGCGGAAGCCGCTGCCTGCAGACTGTCCACAGCAGCCTGCGGGGTCAGCTTGCCGGTTGCCATCAATTCATAAGCGGCTGCCACCGAGTCCTCAGTGATCATCACCAGGGGTTTGCCGTCCGAGGAAAAATTCGTTGTGCCGTCATCGGTGAAGCCGATGACGTAAGGCATGCCAATGACAACGACGTAAAACCCGCCGCCGGGCCGGCGGTAAAACATGGGAGAACCATCTGCAAAACTAACATTCAGGAACGATGCACCGCTCACGCCAGCGCAATTGTAAACTAGATCCTGGAGGTGAGATGGGCGTCGAATCAGGAACGCGATTGCTGTTTCCGAACCATCGACCGGACGAACTTTTACGTAGGCGTGATAGAACCATTGGCAACTACCCGGGGTGTCGAGCCATTCTCCGGAGACAATGCTCCCACTCGCAAGGGTCATCTTGCCGCGAATCCCGAGTTCAAGCTCGACCAGGTGATTACGGGCAATTACCGCGTCGTATTCTGCCTTGTCGTGGGCAACCTTTTCAGGATCAGTGTCCGGCAACTCCTGGCGCCTATCGGCATTCCAGAAATGGTCTCCCACTTTTTCATTGTAACGTCCGGTAAATGTCACCACGAGCTCGCCATTATCATTGGTGAACAAACTCCCGACCGAGAAATGGTCGGGAAGTTCATAGCTCGGAACGCTGCCCGCTATTGCAGGGGTGATGCTGAAGAACAGCAGTGCAGTTACAGTGCAAAGCGCTTTCATGGTCACAAGACGTTGCAAACCGTGACGAAGGGGCTCTGTCGCCGCAACCACCATCGGCGCAGCTGGAAAGACTAGCTTTTAAAGGCAAAGCCTTGGTTAAAATGAGGGTGCCCTAGGAACCGTCGTCACCGCGCTCTTACACGAGCGGCCTGTTCATCCCGTCCATCCGGCTTCCAGAGGCAGTTACGGCGCTCCGCGCGATGTCGTGCCCCATCGCGACATATTTCACCGCCGTGTCTGTCAGGGCGTTTTTGCACCGAACGGTCGCATGCGGTCGAGCCCGTCGACGTCGCGTGCCGAGACGCAGATGCTGGCGAGCGTGCGCTCCTCGTCGAGTGGCCAGGGCCGCCCGCGATGGAGCATCGCGCGCTCGTCCCAAATGAGGATGTCGCCCGGCCGCCAGAAGTGCGTGTAGACAGTACCCGGCCGTGTCGCGAAGTCGATCGCCGCGTCGATGAGCGCCTGTCCCTCGGTCTCCGGCATGCCAACCACGGCAAAGGCGTGCGAGGCGATATAGAGCGCCTCCTCGCCATTGACCGGATTGCGCCAGACCGCTCGCCAGGCCTGCTCCGCCCAGCGCGTACTTCGCGGCTGCTTCGCGAGCTCTGCGAAGATCTTGGCGCGCGAGTGCGCGTAGCTGTGGCGCAGCGTCGCATCGCGCAGCCGGTCCTTGAGCGGCGGCGGCAACTCGCGCCAGGCGACGCGCGTTGAGGCGAACTCCGTCTCCCCGCCCGTCGTGCTCAGCACCCGGGCCGCGAGGATGTTGGCAAGCGCCGGCACCGGTAGGAAGGTGCTGTCGGTATGCCAGAGATGGTTTGCGATGAGGTTGAGGGTGTGGAAATCTTCCGCCGCCGAAATGGTGCCGTCGGCGAGGCGGTTGGTGACGTTGTCCATGCGCGGCGTCGGGCCGTTTCGGCCCATCGAGCGATCCTCGATCGGCCCGAAAAGCGCGCCAAGCGCCAAATGCGCATCATCGTCGAGGTTCTGCCCACGAAACATCAGGAGCGAATGCGCCTCGAACGCATCGCGGATAGCTGGGTAACCCGCCTCCGCGGTGACGCACCTCAGGTCCATATCGTGCACCTCGACGCCGAAACTCGGGTGAAGGGGGGTCATGCGCATGGCGGCCATTCCTCGTCTTTCGGTTCAGCCGGCGCGCCCAGCGAAGCGATCGAAGCACCGCTTGGGCAGGATCAGACCGAACGCGTTCGCGAGCAACACGAAGAATGCAACTGCGCCGTCCGAAATGGCGCCCGGTGCCAGATCGGTCGGCGCACGCACACCGTGCGTGCATACGTTCTTGTGTTTTAATCTCTACGTTCTACACGGCTGTGCCGCAAAGCATCGCTCATCAATGTGGTCTCGGGCAATCAGCATTACCGATAATGTCCGAATCTGGCACAAAGCGGACCTATCACGTGTCCGCGGTTACCCCCGGGTTCGAGGTAAAGCGCGCATTGTATCGCCCGCTTAGGCGGGGATCGATTTATAAGTACACAACCTGGCAGCACATGTCCGAGCGGCCGCATGCTGATCGGGCAAACATTGAATCAGCTCCCAGCATCAATCGGCCCGTGCCGATGGACAAGCCCGGTTTCCTGCCACAGCTCGACACCAAACCCTTCGTATCCTCGCATAACGTAATGTTCCTTAGCTGGGCGACGGACGATGGCCTGTTTTGCCGGGTGACGCATCACGGGTTACGCCGGGATAAGCAACAGTCTTCGGTTTGCCGTCCGCACCGTTATAGATGTCCAGGCAATCTTTTCCGCATTGCTTGATTTTGGGCAATGCGCTTTGCACTCGGCGTGGTGCGGCGGCACCATATTCTAGATACTTGCGCTGGGTCGCAATGTGATCCGCCAGAAACTTGGCGTCGTGCCACACACCCCAAATGAAGCTGGAGCCGCGTCGCGATTGCCAAGGCAATCCCAGAAAGTAAATACCAGGTTCCGCCGATACGCCGCGCTGATGCCTAGGCTTCCCATTTTGATCAAAGGCATCAACTTTCATCCAGCTATAGTCAACGGCAAAGCCAGTTGCCCAAATGACGGAGGCAATTCCCGTCTCTGCCAGATTGAGCGAGAGAATGGGGTTGGTCACGCAGTCCGAATCCGGCGCGAAGTCGCGCGCATGCGGCTCCTCTGGCAAATCCAGACCGTTGCGGGCCACGTAGGCGTCGGCTTCGTCCAACAACGAAAGGTAGTTCGCATCGCCTTGCGCGAGATTCTTGACAAGATCTGGCGCGAAGGTGATTACACCACCTTTGTAAGATTCTGTCCGACCTACGAGTGTCATCCCTTGTAATGCAAGGTGACGAAAATCGATCGTATGACCGCCCTGAGCACCACTTACTGCGATGGTCACATGCTCCTTACTCGGCTCTTGGGCTGCAGCATCCCACTTGCCCAAGACCCCTAGCCACCAACAAAAGTCGCGCCCGCGATAGGCTCGAGGCGGACGGTCGTGAGGGCCAACCGAGAGATAAACCCGCCTACCCGCCCGCAGTAGTTCCTCCGCGATCTGTGCGCCCGACGATCCCGCGCCGACAACCAATACGCCACCTTCCGGTAACTCGGCAGGGTTGCGGTAGCTACTGGAATGCATTTGTAGGACCCCAGCCTCGTCCGGAACAACGGCCGGAACGATCGGGCGCTGGAACGGGCCGGTTGAGGCGACCACATTGTTGGCCTCGATCGTACCGTGAGACGTTTCAATGCTGAAACCGGGCCGGCCGACATTCCGTTCAACCCTCAGGACTTCCACGCCACAGCGGATGGGAGCGGCTATTTTTTTTGCGTAACTGACAAAATAATCCGCGACAGCTTCCTTCGGAGCGAAGGCGTCGGGGTCAACGTCGGAAAATTCCAATCCCGGAAAACGGTCATGCCAGGCCGGGCCATTTGCGACCAGACTGTCCCATCTGTGCGAGCGCCAGCGTTCTGCGATCCGGTGTCGCTCAAGGACGAGATGGGGCACGCCGCATACGCTCAGATGCTCGCTCATAGCTATCCCGGCCTGCCCAGCCCCTACGACGAGGGTGTCTACCCTTTCCACCGACATTTCTACCTCCGCTGGCTTTCTGAAAGTGCCTTCGAATACTGCGAGGGTTGGGGGCTTACGAAAATTAAGATTTCACGCAGCCATGATTAGGATGTTCCTAAATCCCCATCGAGTCGTCTTTTGACCTCGCGGATGAACTCGGCCTTGTCGCTAGCCAGTTCGACCTTCAAGGCGAAAGCATCCTGGGCGCCCAGCCGAGCTAGTCCTGATCCTAGGGTATCAAGCGGTCCGGTTTTGGACATGACTTGTCGCTTCATTCAACAGATATAGACACGGCACTTAAGACGACATAGATCAAATACTGACGGCAGGTCGCGCTTGTATTCGGTGTCGGAACCGACAATAAGGAGAACATGCCTCTAAGATTCACACTTAGACAGCTCGAATACTTCGTCGCAGTCGG
>DASPOR010000108.1 GCA_035625915.1 Alphaproteobacteria bacterium
ACGGCACCCTTGCCGACGTGAGCGCCCTTGTGCGCCATGCACTGCGGTCCGGTGAATTCGGCGACGCGGCCCGCCTGGTCCACGACGGCAAGCTGGCGCCAAGCGGCATTCGCTGTGGCACTCACCATGTCCGCGACGGTCTCTTTCGCCGTGCATCCCGCCTCGAGACGCCTCACGCCGAGCATCCCCAGTGTCGGGTCCGAGCGCGCTTGCGACAAGATGACGCCTCGGCCGGGCACCACGAACGGCACTCGCGCGCCCGACGCCATGCTCGAGGTGGCCAAGGCACAACCGAGCTCAAGAGTGCGGGGACAAAGGCCCGCGATCGAAAAGGTCATGGCTATATTCTCCCCAAGACAGGCCGTTTTTAGCTTCCCCGCTGCCGTGCGATGAGGCCGATCGCGTTCGCGACCAGCCGTGCTGCGGCAAGTGCGCCTTGCCGCTGAATGTCTCGCTCGGGCATGAACTCGACGAGATCGAAGGCGGCGATGCGTCCGCGCCGTGCCGCCCCGTGGAGAAGCTCGACCGCTTGCCAATAGCCGAGCCCGCCCGGTGCGGGACCGATGACGCCCGGAATGACGGTGGGGTCGAGCCCGTCACAATCGATCGTGATGAGGAGCTTGGCCCCCGAAGGAATGGCGTCGAGGGCCGCCTGGATGCCGTGGGCCGCGACCTCGCGCGCGGTGACGAAGGTAACGCCGGCGGCCGTGGCGTCCTCGAAGTCCGTGACTCGGGCGCTGCCGGTGCCACGGGCCCCCACCTGGACGATGCGCTCGATCCAGCCCATCTCACTCGCGCGACGCATCGTGGAAGAAAGGCCGAGGCGTATGCCATGGACCTCGTCGCGCCAGTCGATATGGGCATCGACCTGCAGCACGGTGAAGGTGCCGCGTCCCTCGAAGGCCTGGAAGAGAGGAATCGGCACCGAATCGTCGCCGCCCAGTACCACCGGCACAGCCCCACCGTCGAGCAATGTCCGGGTCGCCGCAACGATCTTGGCCCGGTTGCCAGCGGCATCATCGGGGTCTATTGCCAGGTCGCCGCAATCGACAGCGCTGACCCCGGGCGGCAGCATGCGCGCGCCCAGATCGAAATCCATGTGCTCGCGCGCACCCGACCAGTTGGCAATGCCAGCACGGATCGCCTGCGGAGCGCCGGCGCAATAAGCACCCACTGAAGGGTAGGGCGTTGCGGTGGCGGCACCGAAGATTGCGATGTTTGCGCCGGCGCCCTCGGCGAACGTTGCCGACGGCAAGCCGAGAAAGCTTGTCGCCGACGCAGCGCCGTAGATGCCGCTGAGTTCTGAGGATGTACGTGGCCGGTCCGCTGTCATCGTTGCCTTCCCGTTCGACCGGACCGCGCGAACGCAGTGAAGTTCACGGCCTTCATTACCCTGCCCATATCCCAGGCGCGTCCTTCCATGCCGATCCCATGCGGATTCGTTGACAACACGGCGATCGATTGCCTCCCGGCGAAAAAGCCCAAGGTATTGCCGACAGCGCCGGACATCAAGGAGCAGATGCGTAACTGCAACTGTTAGTGGTGGGTCGACACACGCGACAAGGCGCTTTCTCGTCGGACGGCCTGCCTCCTTCAATAAGGGAGGAAGCGCCGATCGGCTGTTGCGCGACCGGTCCTCCCTTTGTGATCCATGAGTGTCTCGGCAAATG
The DNA here is from genome assembly GCA_035625915.1 of Alphaproteobacteria bacterium. Classification (NCBI taxonomy): domain Bacteria; kingdom Pseudomonadati; phylum Pseudomonadota; class Alphaproteobacteria; species Alphaproteobacteria bacterium. Next base: position 1,671 of record DASPOR010000108.1, read on the forward strand.
CATTGTCCTATGCGATAAAACGGTTTGCGGTGTTGACGTGAACGGCGAAGCACTTGTCCTGGCGAAGGCTTGCGGCGGAATAACGCCCGCTTCGTTCATTGTGGGGAGGTGGACCATATGGCTTTGCATTTCGAGCGGGGCGAGTTCGCGGGCCGAATAGCCCGAGCGAGGGCAGCCTTGCGTGCGGCGGACTTGTCGGCGCTGATCGTCTTCGCACAGGAAAGCCACTATTATCTGACCGGATTCGATACCGGCGGCTTCGTCTTCTTCCAATGCGCGGTGTTGACGGCGGACGACCGGCCGATAACGTTGCTGACGCGCCGGCCGGATCTGGAACAGGCGCGGCGCACTTCCATCATCGAAGATATTCGCATCTGGTACGACAGGGAAGGCGTCGATCCGTCGGCCGACCTCAAAGCAATCCTTGAGGAGAAAAACCTCAAGGGCAGCCGCGTCGGCATTGAACTGAACACTTTCGGTCTCACGGGCCTCAACCACGAGCGTGTACGGCTCCGGCTTGAGGGTTGGTGTCAGCTCGTCGATGCGTCCAATCTGTTACGGGGTTTGCGGGCGATCAAATCGCCTGCCGAGATTACTTACGTACGGAAGGCGGCTTCCCTTGCCGACGAAGCGCTCCTTGCGATGCTTTCGGCGACGCGGCCAGGCGCTTTCGAGGGAAGCATCGCGGCCGCCGGCGCGAGCACGATCCTCGAGGGTGGCGGGGACCCGCCACCGTCCGGGCCGGTGTTGGGTTCGGGGGATCGAGCGTTGCTCGTGCGGAGTGCGACGGGCTATC
>DASPOR010000109.1 GCA_035625915.1 Alphaproteobacteria bacterium
TAGGGCTGCTTCGCATTCTCCCGGCAGACCAGCAGGTCATAGTCGTACTCGGACTTCGAGTGGCCGGTCATGTCGACGACCGGCTCATATTCACCGCCTAGCGCGCAGGCGGCGAGCGCTGGAAGCAGCACGAGGAACAACAGGCCGGAGCGAACGGAACACATGGGATGACGCTTTGCCGCTGACGCCTCGGGCAGGGCGTTATTTCGCCTGCTGATTGAGATAGGCGATAACGTCGGCGATGTCGTCGTCGCTCTTCAGGCCGGCGAAGCTCATCTTGTTGCCGGGGACGTATTCCCTGGGGTTCTTGAGATATTTGGCAAGCGTTTCATCGCTCCAAACGATGCCAGCCTTGGCCATTGCGTCCGAATAGCGATAGCCCTCGACCGTACCCGACTTCCGGCTGATGACGCCATTGAGACTCGGCCCGACGAGGTTCCTTCCCTTTTCGAGACTGTGGCAAATCCGGCATTGGTTGAACACGTGTTGGCCTTTCGCGGCGTCGCCGGCGGCAATCGCATCGCGGGCAGCGATTGTTCCGAAAAGCACCAAGGCGAGTGCAATAAATCCGAGGGTTTTCATCGCGATGACCTTTCGTGTAGGGCCAGTGGATCGCGCCGCGCCCTCGGCAGGGCTGCGGCAGAATCGGCGGCCGTGACGGGAGAACGGGCTTCCTCCGAACCGTCAGTCATAGCCTGGCGGCGCCACAAAGGCGTGATACGACTTCTCGATCAACTTCGCGAAATGGATGCAGTCGCGATCGCCGAATTGGGGCCCCACGATTTGCACGCCGATGGGAAGCCCCGCTTTCGAAAAGCCGATCGGCGCCACCGTGGACGGTAAATACGCGACGCAGGGATAACCCGCCCAGAATAGCTGATCCGTCGTCGGAACCTTCTTGCCGTTGACCACGACGGACCGTTGATAGCGCTCGCCCTCATGATCGTGGGGAAATGCCGCCGAGGACGCTGCCGGACAAAGCAACAAGTCGTATTCGCTAAAGAACTCATGCCACTTCCAACGCATCTTGTGGCGTTCTTCGTTGAAGGCCAGCCAATCGCGGTGAGACATCGTATTGGCGCGGGTCATGCGCGCAAAATAGCTCTCATCCTCGGGCTTGAGGGTTTTGGCGATCTCGAGATTCTTCGCGAATTCGCCGGCCGTCTGGCGTCCCGACGTGGCCGCACGGAGCAGCATGATATAGACATAATTGGCGCGGCCCGTATCGATCTCGGGCTTGGCCTTGTCGCTCACCTTCGTCTTTCTTTTCACTAGGAAATCGGCAAATTTTTGGATTTGATCCTGTACTTCGCGATCGACCTCGGCATTCGGATCGTCGAGCATGACCGCGATCTTGAACGCCTTGAATTCCGTCTTCCTCGGCGCAGGAAGGGCCAGCCTATAACCGCGACCATCGATCTCATCGGGGCCCGCCATTACCGAAAGTCCGATTGCCAGATCGTCAGCGCTCCGCGCCATTGGCCCGATGACCGAGATGTCTCCCTGCGCCACCCGGCCGGGAAGCGCCTGGCCGCGCGGGGGACAGAGGCCGTAGGTCGGCTTATGGCCGTAGACGCCGCAGTAATGAGCGGGGTTCCGGATCGACGCCCCGATGTCGCTGCCCGCCTCGATCGCGGTGAGGCCGGCCGCAAGGGCCGCAGCGGAGCCGCCCGACGAACCCCCCGGGACCTTTGCCGCGTCCCATGGATTGTTGGAGCTGCCATAGACGGCGTTGTAGCTTTGCCAATCGGCGAGCCAAGCGGGCACGTTCGTCTTGCCAAACAACGTCACCCCCGCGCGGATGTAACGATCGACCGCAAGCGCGTTGGTACTCGGATAGTTGTCCCTAAGCTCCGGCAGACCCCAGGTCGTCGGCATGCCGACCACGTCGAACGACTCCTTGATCGTCATCGGAACGCCATGAAGCGGTCCCCACACCTCGCCCTTTGCGATCGCGCGATCCGCCGAACGCGCGCGCTTTCGCGCAGTTGAGACGTCCATTGCGACGATGGCATTGAGCTTAGGATTGTGGCGCTCGATCCTTTTCAGATAATGGTCGAGCAGCTCGAGACAGCCGATCTTGCGCTGGCGAATAAGCGATGCAATACGCTTTGCAGAAGTAAAGGCGAGTTTATCCATGACCTCTCCGTTCATTGCGAGTTCGTCGCGAATGGTAACGGGCGCCCGAGTTTGTATCGAGCCCCAATCGCAGCACTCTAAATCTATCGAGGGCGCACTCCTACCCGTTAACCCTTAATTGCCGGACCCGTTCCATAGAGCACGCTAGAATATCCGCCTCGTGTGGTGGATTTGAAGTTTCTAAGATTTTGCCGTCGGCTGCGTTCGGGTGCTTCAAATCCTAAGAGCAGGCTCGATTCAATTTGTTGCCATAGTGGCTTTGAATCCGAATTTCACTCACGGTCGCGCACCCAGATAGGGCGAATTTGGGATTCGCCGCACGAGCAGCACTTCAGGCAATACCCTGCGAGTGCCGCAAGTTCCAAGGGGGACTCCGATGACCGCAGATCCAAACAAGCTTCAGGTGCTTCTCGCCAGGATTCTCGGCGATGTCGGCGCGACCGCGACGGCAGCGCTTGTCGTGCTGGGTGACCGCCTCGGCCTTTACAAGGTCCTTGCCGAGGGAGGTGCCATGACGCCGGCGGAGCTCGCCTTGCGGACGGACCTCTGCGAGCGCTACGTGCGAGAGTGGCTGTCCGCACAAGCCGCCGCCGGCTACATCGAGTATGACGCCGCCAAAGGCCGCTTCAGCATGACGGCGGAGCAAGCGACGGCGTTCTCGGATGAAAACGGCCCGGCCTTCATGCCAGGTGCCTTCCAGTTATTTGCCTCGCTGTTCATCGACGAAGCAAAAATTGCAGAAGCGTTCCGTACCGGCCAAGGGGTCGGCTGGCACGAGCATCACCCATGCCTCTTCCACGGTACCGAACGGTTTTTCCGACCGGGCTACGCAAGCTATCTGATCGACGCGTGGATTCCCGCCCTCGAAGGTGTAAAGGCGAAGCTCGATCGCGGTGCGGCCGTCGCCGATGTCGGATGCGGACATGGCGCTTCGACGATCCTCATGGCGAAAGCCTTTCCCAAATCGCGCTTTGTCGGGTTCGATTATCACTGGGCGTCAGTCGAACGTGCGCGGGAGGCGGCCCGGGATGCGGGGGTCGAAGATCGCGCGTTCTTCGAGGTGGCGTCGGCCAAGAGCTATCCAGGCAGGAGTTACGACCTCGTGACGTTTTTCGATTGCCTCCACGATATGGGCGATCCGGTTGGTGCGGCGACGCACGTCCGTTCGACTCTCTCACCCGGCGGGAGCTGGATGATCGTCGAGCCCTTCGCCAACGACGAACTCGCGGACAATATCAATCTCGTCGGCCGCATTTATTACGCGGCCTCCACGATGATCTGCACGCCCGCCTCGTTGAGCCAAGAGGTGGGCCTTGGCCTTGGCGCCCAGGCGGGAGAGCGGCGGCTTCGCGACGTGGTCACGGAGGCGGGGTTCGGGACCTTCCGCCGTGCCAGCGAAACACCCTTCAATCTCGTGTTCGAGGCGCGGCCCTGAGCCGTCAAAAACGTTTACGGGGTTGGGATCACGCGCGAACCTGCGATACCTTGGCCGCCGGTGTTGGGTATAATCGGCGCACAAGAAAAAACGGCCGGGAGGTTGTGAGATGGCGAAGGGCGCGATCAGGGAAATCGGCAGCTTCGACTATGTGATCGTCGGCGCCGGTTCGGCCGGCTGCGTGCTGGCCAATCGCCTGTCCGCCGACCCCAACGTCTCGGTCCTGCTCCTCGAAGCGGGCGGGCGTGACAATTATATCTGGATCCACATTCCAATCGGCTATCTCTATACCCAAAACAATCCACGCACGGACTGGTGCTACAAGACCGAACCGGAAGAAGGCTTGAACGGTCGTGCGCTCGATTATCCGCGCGGACGCGTGCTCGGCGGCTGCTCGTCGATCAATGGCATGATTTATATGCGGGGGCAGGCGCGCGACTACGACCAATGGCGCCAGCTCGGCAATACAGGCTGGGCGTGGGACGACGTCCTACCCTACTTCAAGCGCTCGGAGGATCACGTGAACGGCGCCGACGAGCACCACGGCGCTGGCGGCGAGTGGCGTGTGGAGGAGATGCGTCTTCGCTGGGAAATTCTCGACGCATTCCGGGCTGCTGCCGCTGAGGTCGGCATTCCGAATACCGATGACTTCAATCGTGGCGACAACGAGGGGAGTGGATACTTCCAGGTAAACCAGAAGAAGGGTGTGCGGTGGAGCACGGCGAAGGCGTTCCTTAAGCCGGTGATGAAGCGGCCCAACCTGACCGTGCTCACTCAAGCACAAGCCGAACGAATTCGTTTCAAGAACGCGCGGACGGTAGGTCTCGAAATTCGGCACGCGGGCGAGCCCGCTTACGTCATGGTAAAGGGCGAGCTCATTCTCGCATCCGGTTCGATCGGATCGCCGCAACTCCTGCAGCTATCGGGCGTAGGGCCTGGTGGTCTACTCCGCTCGAATGGCATACCAGTGGTGCATGCCCTCGATGGTGTTGGCGAGAATTTGCAGGACCACCTCCAGGTCCGCGCCGTTTACAAAGTGAGCGGCACGCGCACGCTCAACGAGCAGGCCAACAGTCTGTTTGGACGCGCCTGGATGGGGCTCGAATATGCGCTCTTCCGTCGCGGACCCCTGACGATGGCGCCAAGCCAGCTCGGAGGATTCGCCAAAAGCGATGCAAGCCGCGATACGCCCAATCTCGAGTACCACATCCAACCCTTAAGCCTCGACAGGTTCGGTGCACCGCTTCATCCCTTTCCCGCCTTCACAGCATCGGTTTGCAACCTGCGCCCGGAAAGCCGCGGCTACGTGCGCATCAAATCGCCCGACTCGAAATGCCATCCCGCGATCAAGCCGAACTATCTTTCGACCGCGACTGATCGCAAGGTCGCGGCAGACGCCATCCGCCTTACGCGCAAAATATGCGCCTCAGCGGCGTTGCGCCGCTTTGCGCCCGAGGAATTTCGTCCCGGTGTGGCGTTTCAGAGCGATGAGGATTTGGCGCGCGCTGCAGGCAATATCGGGTCGACTATTTTCCACCCGGTCGGCACGTGCAAGATGGGGCGCGATTCTTTGGCCGTGGTCGATGAGCGCCTGCGCGTCCACGGTCTCGAGGGCCTTCGCGTGGTCGATGCCTCGATCATGCCGACCATCACGTCCGGCAACACCAACTCGCCCACGATCATGATTGCGGAGAAGGCCTCGGACATGATTCGCGAGGATCGCAGGTCCGCGCCACGCTGAGCCGAACCGGCCGCAAGCACCTCGCGATGCCGCGAGCCCCCGGCGGCTGTCTCCCTACGAATTTCCATGCTATGGTATCTAAAGGCGGCGTTACTCGACTGCCGCGCGCCGTGGGCTCTCGCGGGCCCGCCGGCGCGAAAATAGTCCAAAAACGGACGATACGCTTCGGGAGGAAACAATGTTCAACCAAGTTCTCGAACCCACCGGGACTCTGCTTGTCACTTGGATCGTGGCCCTTGTTCCGGTCGCACTTCTACTCATTCTACTTGCCGTATTCCGGATGTCGGCGTGGCTTGCGACTTTGATCGGTTCGCTCGTGACGTTCGCGCTCGGCGCACTCGTGTGGGGAATGCCCTTTGGCGACGGTGTGCGGGCCTATCTTTACGGCTCGGCTACTGGCGTGTGGAGCGTCGACTGGATCACGGTCTGGGGCGTCATGCTCTTCAACACTCTCGTCGTCACGGGCGTCTTCGAGAAATTCCGTCGCTGGCTGATTTCCCAGGGAACGGCGGACGTGCGAGTCCAAACGATGTTATTCGCCTGGGCATTCGGTGCACTACTCGAAGGGCTCGTTGGATTCGGCTATCCTTGGGCCTTCGTCGCACCGATCCTGATAACGCTCGGTATTCCCGATCTCGACGCCATCCGCGTCGCTGCGATCGCGAACAACGCCCCCGTTTCGTACGGCGCACTCGGCGCCCCAATCATCGCCCTTGCGGCGGTAACCGGCCTCCCGCTCCTCACGCTTTCAAGTTCGGTTGGGCATATTGTGGCCGTGCTAGCACTGCTCCCGCCTTGGGTGCTGCTGTACCTCGTGAGCGGCAAAGAGGGCATGTGGGAGGCATGGCCGCTCGCGGTTGTCGGCTCGCTCGGCTACATCGCCGGACAGCTTCCGGTCGCGGCTTTTCTCGGCCCATATTTGCCCGATGTAGCTGGCGCCATCGTGTGCTTTATTGCCCTTCTCGTCTTTCTCAAAGTATGGCAGCCAAAAACGGTGCGCGGCTATGGCGGCGCCGCGCTTTCCGGCAGCGCTCAAGGCAAGGGTAATGGTGGGCATGGCCTTGGCTTCGGAGAAATCTTCCAGGCGTGGCTGCCTTTCATCATTCTGATCGTCATTGTCACCTTGTGGACAGGGCCGTGGTCACCCATTCCAAAGTACGTCCCATTCAAGTTGTCGGTTGCGGCGGGATCGTCAATCGATCCAGGCAAGACTGTCACCGCGGCATTCAACTGGGCGCCTGGCGTCGGCGGCACAGCGATCATGGCGTCTTGGATCGTCGTGGCTCTGATGCTGCGGCTTACCAAGGAACAGTTCATGGGCGTGGTCAGGAAGACCTATCACCAGATGTGGGGCGCCTGCCTCGTCGGCGTTTTCATTTTCGGCCTTGCTTTCGTCTTCAATTTCTCGGGCATGGCTGCATCGCTCGCCTTCGGTTTCTCGAAGATCGGCGCATTCTTCATCATCGTCGCACCCATTCTCGGTTGGATTGGCGTGGCCCTCTCGGGTTCCAACACGTCGACGAACGCGATGTTCGGTGCCTTCCAGATGCAGGTCGGAAAGCTCCTCGGCTTTCCGCCGGTGCTCCTGCCCACGCTCAACTCGGTCGGTGCCGAGATCGGCAAGCCGATTGCGCCGCAAACCGCGAGCGTGGGTGTCTCGACAAGCCGCTTCGTGCGCAACGAGGGTGAGGTGATCCGACATAATATGGGCTGGACCTTCATCCTGCTCATCTACCTCATCGTAATCGGCGTTGCGTTCTATTTCTTTGTCCCGAACATCATGGTGATCGGAAACGGTAGCTAAGCGTTGCGGTTTTGCCTCGAAAGCCCCCAGGTCGTTCAAATTGCCGGGGGCTTTCGATTGCGCGGCGTCGATGTCGCGCGCTCAGACGCGGCGCAACCTCTGCAGCTTGTGCTCGCGATAGGCGATGTAAAGGCCGCTTGCTACGATGGTCGCAGCACCAATCCAGGTCCACAGGTCTGGGAAGTCGGCGAACAGGAAGTACCCGAGAAGCGTGGAGCCGACCAATTCGCCATAACCCATCGGTGCGACGAATGACGCGGCACCCCACTGAAACGCCTTGATGACGAAGAAGTGGCCCAGCAGGCCCCACAATCCCAAAAGTATGAAAACCAACCCGTCGAACAGGCTCGACGGGAGGACGATTTTGGAGAACGGCAGGATGGCGCTCGAAATCGCGAATCCGCCAATGCCTGCGAGCGTGATAGACACCGCTGCCGGGTCGACGGTTCCGATCTTGCGCGAGAGGATCTGGTAGAACGCGTAGCATAGCGCGTCGAGCATGACGAATATGGCGCCCCATTGCACGACGTCGGACCCGGGCTGGATGATGATGAGCGCACCGCCGAACCCAATGGTCACGGCAGCCCAGCGCCGTGGTCCGACCCTTTCGCCGAGCATCGGGACCGAGAGTGCGGTGACGATGATTGGCCCGATGAATGCGATGGCGCTTGCAGTTGGCAGCGCTACGGTGCGCAGGCCCACGAAATAGAATGCGGATGCGCCGAAGAGCAGGATCGAGCGCCAGGCCTGCACGCCCGGCCGCGCGGTCCTGATCAACGAGCGGCCATAGCGCGGAAAGAGGGCCACGAGGCAGAAAACCACGTGGCCTGCAAAACGGGCCCAGAAAATCTCGGGCATCGGATAACTTCGCCCGAGATACTTCACCGAGGCGTTGAGAATGGGAAAAAGCGATACCGCAACGCACATGTAAAGCGCGGCGCGCAGGGCCGAGTTTCCGCCGCGACCGGCCGTTCGCGCCGAGTGGCTGCTGGGGTTGGTCATGAACGCCGATCGAGCGAATAATCGTCCGCGGACACTTCGCGCGCGTTTGCCGCGTGCGATGCGGAGCGGAGATTGTCATTCCACCTGCCGGCCCGTCAAATGCGATTTCCGCACAGCACCGAAGTCGAAGCTGCAGGAGCCGTCTTCGCAGAATGTCAAGTGAGCGAACGGTTTCGATCTCAATTTATTGGTGTAAAAGTATATTAATTTACTCTATTTCGGATCCATCGACGGCGATACCCTGGGCGGCTCTCGCCCGATCATTTGTGCGTGATCAAACATATATTAGTTGGGTTTTCATTGACTCTTTTGGCAGGAGCTGAGATTTCACCCCTTGCACCCATAGGGGGATACGAATGCGGGAACCACTGAGGACGTTGCCGGTGAGCCGGTCACGTACCTAGAAAGGTTTTCCAAATGGCGTTTGTTACCTTATCCGCGGAATCGACAACAAGACCCCAACGGGCAGCCAGAAACGAAGCACAGAACGAGGCCGAAACTCTCACCGACCGAGCATATCGGGAGCTTGAGGAGCTGATCGTCACATTGCGGATAGCACCAGGCACGGTGGTATCCGAAGCGCTCTTGAGCAAGCGGCTGGGCATTGGCCGTACGCCGATCCGAGAGGCGCTGCAACGGCTCGCGCGTGAGCGCTTGGTGCTGATCATGCCGCGCCGCGGTATCGTGGTGTCGGAAGTCAACGTTCAGACGCAACTACGTCTTATGGAAGTCCGACGCGAGCTAGAGAGATTGCTGGCGCGCGCATCGGCGCGACGCGCAAGCGAGGAGCAGCGCGCCCGCTTCAGAGAGATCGCCGTCGGGATCGCCAAATCGACTGAATCAGGCGACGAGACCGAAGCGCTGCGTTACCACCGCGAGTTCGATGCACTGATGCTCGAGGCCTCGCGCAATGAATTCGCGACCAGTGCGATGGCGCTCATGCACGGCCTTTCCCGCCGCTTCTGGATGATGCACTACAAGAGCTTCGCGAGCTTACTTCAACTTGGACAACGGCAAGCCGCAATCGCCGAAGCGATCGCACGCGGCGACCGTGACGCGGCGGCGGAGGCGTCCGATCGATTAATGGATTACCTCGAGGATTTCACGCGGCGGACGATCGCTGAATCATGATCAACGAATGGGCGGCCCGGTGACGTCGTCGCCGGGTCCGACCGAACGCGCGGCGATCACACGGCTGCTTCCGTCCATTCGATGAGGCATGTCTCGGGCGCGGGCCGGCTCGCGGGTACCAGCGCGGCATCGGGCCTTCCAATGTAGAGAAACCCGACAATCCGATCGTCAACACCCAACCCCAGCGCTCGTTTCACATTGACGTCGTATGCGGGAGCACCCGTCCGCCACATAGCACCGTAGCCCATCGCATGCGCTGCGACGATGAGGTTTTCAGCGGCCGCTCCCACTGCCACGATTTGCTCGACGGTCGGTATTTTGTGCTGCGGCACAAGCTTCGCCGCCGCAACGACGATAAGCGGTGCGCGTAGCGGCTTGCCGCGCTCCTTCTCGATCAGCGCTTCCGGAGCATCCGGCTCCCGGGTACGGAGAGCGCGGGCGAGGACGTCGCCAAGGCGATGGCGCGCCTCACCGCGCACGGCTATGAAGTGCCAGGGCCTGAGACGCCCGTGATCGGGTGCTGCCACGGCGGCCTCGATCATACGCTTCAGGGCGGCATCGTCGGGTGCGGGGTCAAGAAGTGCTTTGGCGCTGGCGCGGCTGGTGAGAGCGGTGAGTGCATCCATCATTCGATTTTCGGTCCTTGGCCGGGGTGCGCGCATGCCGTCAGCCGATCGAGCGACGAGCGGCCTTATTCGGGCAGCATAGGTCAGGTGAGCGGATGGCGATAGAGCGGCGATGGGGCGGGCCGCTCGGCGACGGTGGATCGCCGCTCCCCGTGGCCTAATTATGAATCGCACATATGTGCGAGTCACCTTTTTGACGATCGGTGCAGCGTCCGGCCGTAGCCTCCTCGATTGAACCGGGTCCATGCTCGCCGATCACGAGCAGACGTGCGATATGCGGCATGCCGAGCTCGGACAACGTGGAGCCATAAGCATCACTCGTACTGAGTTCGACCTGACACTCGCGGATTTTCGCCCTCGAATCCGGACCACCGTCAAACGCGCCGAAGTTATGTCGTAATCTCTCCGGAGAGACCGCCGTGGAGGGACCGCCAAGATCGGGGTTGACCGGCTACGGGCGCTGCTTCTATATCGGCCATCGCATATTTGAAGTATTTTTTAGCCGCGCGGTTACTAGGAATTGAAAGAAGGCGACTCGCGATGAATGAAACAGCGCCTGCCGATCCGCAAGCATTGCATGAGATGCGGCATTCGTGCTCGCATCTCATGGCGGCCGCGATCCACCAGCTATGGCCGAGTGCTAAGTTCGGGGTCGGCCCCGCGGTTGAGAACGGTTTTTTTTACGACGTGGAGCTGCCGGAGACGCTCAAGCTCGAGGATCTCGAAAAGATCGAGCTGACGATGCGCCAGATCAAGAACAAGAAAATCCCCTTCGAGCGGATCGAGGTGCCGATCGACGAGGCGATCCGGCTCATGGACAAGATCGGCCAGACCTACAAGGTCGAACTTCTCAATCTCCTCAAGGAAAAGGGCTCGACGGCGGTCGTCAAGGATACCGGCGACGACGATGCCGTCGGCGTCGGCGAGGGGAAGGGTGGTGTTGCCACAATCTCGCTTTATAAGACGGGCGATTTTATCGATCTCTGCCGCGGGCCGCACGTGCGGAACACCGGCGAAACCGGCCAGTTCAAGCTGACGAAACTCGCAGGCGCATATTGGCGCGGCGACGCGAAGAACCCGCAGCTTCAGCGCATCTATGGCATTTGCTTTCCAACCAAGGAAGAGCTCGACCACGAGTTGTGGCGGATCGAAGAGGCGAAGAAGCGCGATCACCGTAAGATCGGCCACGAGCTCGAACTTTTCACATTCTCGGCTGACGTGGGCGCTGGCCTGCCCCTGTGGCTGCCAAAGGGCATGGCAATGCGCCAGGAACTCGAGTTCCTTGCAATGCAGGAGGAACGCCGGGACGGCTACGTGCGCGTTGCCACGCCCCAGATTACGCGCGAAGCACTCTATTATCGCTCGCGCCATCTCCCCTATTACAAGGACGACATGTATCCCCCTATCGATATCGACGGCGAGAACTTCTATTTGCGGCCGATGAACTGCCCGCACCACCACCAGGTCTATCTCTCGGCCAAACGCTCCTACCGCGAGCTTCCTTTGAGGGTCGCCGAATACGGCCTGTGCTACCGGTATGAACCCTCGGGCGGGCTGTCGGGACTCATGCGGGTGCGCGGATTCTGCATGAATGATGCCCACATCTATTGCCGATACGATCAAGCCAAGAACGAATTTCTTAATGTCATGCATCTTCATGCCCGCTACTACGATCTCATGGGCATCGAGGAATATTACATGCGGCTGTCGCTGCCCGACCTTAACAAGCTCGATAAATATGTGAACGAACCTGCGAAGTGGATAGCGGCACTCGAAGTCATTCGTGCCGCGATGAAGGAATCAGGGTATCCGTTCAGGGAAGCGGAGGGTGAGGCAGCGTTCTATGGTCCGAAGGTCGACTTCATGATCAAGAGCGCCATCGGGACCGAATACGCGATTTCGACCAACCAGCTCGACTTTCTCGCGACCGAGACATTCGACCTCAAATATGTCGGCGAAGATGGGGCCGATCATCCGGTCTATGTAATACACCGCGCCCCGTTAGGCTCGCACGAGCGCTTCATCGCGTTCCTTATCGAGCATTTTGCGGGCGCGTTCCCGACTTGGCTCGCACCGGTTCAAGTGCGCGTGGTGCCGATCACGGATCGGACAAATGACTATGCGATCAAGGTTCGGGATCGTCTCTACTCGACGCCCGTCGTCAACGGCACGGGCGGGTTTCGCGTCGACGTCGATCTCGCGAATGAGCGCATGCAGAAGAAAATTCGCAATGCCCAGAACGAGAAGATTCCTTACATGCTCGTCGTCGGCGATCGGGAAGCGGAGCAGGGAACCGTTGCCGTGCGGTTGAGGAGCGGCAAGGATTTAGGCGCCATGCCGCTTGAACAGTTCATCGCGCGCGTCAAGCAGGAGGCCGAGTCACGAAAGGACCTGCCGGTCTGAGTCTGGGGTCGGCCAGCCCAATGCGCCAAGCAGCACCCGACCGGGTCGACAGGCGCCCAATCACGGTCGCGTCGAGGGACTGGCGCGTGTTGTATCTGGAGCCACGTGCGCGAAATGAAGCATGTAGAGCCCCCCGCTCAAGATCACGAGCGCCCCGATGATTGTGGCCGCATCGGGCAGGTTTCCGAAGAAGACATAGCCCCATGTCACGCTCCAAGGTAGGGCCGCGTATTCAAAAGGTGCGACGCGATTGGCATGTGCCAGGCGGTAGCCGTGGGCGATCAGGAAGAAGCCCGATGCGGCCAACAGGCCGCAGGCGACGAACAGTGCGAAGTCGACTCGATCCGGCCAAGCCCAAGGCCGCAGGAGAAAACGCACGCTGACGTGCGCGTCTGCGGGAGGCTCGATTCCTGCGAGGGCCAGTGCGGTAATGCCGCTCGCAACGATGTAGACGGCCGTCGCCGAAAGCGCCATCGACCCGGCCCCGTCCGTGACCCCAAGACGACGCACGAAAAGCGCTGAAACAGCATAGGCGCCCGCCGAGAACACCGATAACAAAGCCGCGGGATCGACCAGGGCCGCACCGGGTCGCAACACGATCAACACGCCGAGAAAACCAACGCCGATGGCGAACCAGGTTCGTCGGTCGACCTGTTCCCCCAGGAACGGGATGGCGAACACGGTGACGAAGAGCGGGGCCGAAAAGAAAAGCGTCGTATTCTCGGCGAGAGGCAGGCGCGCGAGCGCGAGGTAATAGGCCGTGAACGACGCGTACATCACCAGCCCACGCACGATGTGAAGGCCGGGACGGTGGAGAGCCACTCGCCCGTTTCCCTCGAGAAGCGTGGCGACCAGAACGAAAGGCAGTGCCGCGACGCTGCGTACAAAGACGATTTCATGGACAGCATAGGTGCTGCTCAGGAATTTCATGATCGCGTCATGGAGCGAAAAAACGGAAACGCCTGCAGCGACGCTCAGCATTCCGAGAATGTGACGATTGACGAGTTTTGGTGGGTTCGCGGGTGTGCCGACCATCCCTCACCCTACCAGATCGAAGCGGGCCTCGTCGTTATTGCCCGTTTATCCGGTCGCCAACGCGGAATGCGCCTCTAGGCGGTAGCGAGCCGGCTTTGCCCGCCTTCCCGTTCTCCTCATGGGATCAAGCTGGTGAATGGCGCCATTAAATAAAAGGCCCGCCGAAGCGGGGCACGATCAGGAAATGTTTCTAGACCTCAGGTGAGGATATCGATCGAATTGCCATCGCCGCCGGTGCTCGGGGTGGTTGGGGAGGGGGTGGCGTTCGATTGCGCACTGGCATCGATTCCCTGGCTCAAGATGCGGCCGATATGGTGCAAAGCATGACCGATCTTGCGGAGGTCGGCATTCGTCAGCGTGCCGGTCGCGGGATTTTGATCGACTTGTTGCTTGATGGCGTCGAGCTTCGTGGTGAGATCGTTTGCCTGTTGGGACGTCAGCGTTCCGCTGCTGACACCTTGGGCGATCTGTTTTTCGAGCGTTTGTATGAGGTCGTCAATCGTCTGTGGCGAAGTCTGGGCTTGGGAAGCGTTTTGCGTCGCGGATGTGGAAGTCGTGTAGGGTGATACCACGGTCATCAATAGTCTCCGGGTCCGAAAATCCAATTCGATGGTGCGGCATATTATTGACGGTCGGTTAACAAGCTCTTTCCAAGTTTCGTTAAAATTTAGACGATCGCATGGCCGCTCGTTCGGTCTGCGTCGGTGCTACGCAGTGGGCCGAAAGAAATAGCGCCCGGAGTGGCGACTGCGAAATCGGGACTCGTCTGGACCGCCATCGTTACTTTCGATTTTCAATCGCCTATTGTCAGTCGCACTTCGCTTGCGGCGCGTGCCAAGGGCAGGCCGAAGTCGGCGGGGGTTGGGCGAGATTGACAGGCTGCCTCCACACCCTTATGTTCCGCGCTCGCTCTCGAGAGGGATTTGTCATGAAGATCGTCAACTCGCTCAAGTCGGCCAAAGCACGCGACAAGAACTGCCGGATTGTTCGCCGTCGTGGCCGGGTCTATGTCATCAACAAGAAGAATCCGCGGATGAAAGCCCGTCAGGGCTGAGGTCAAGATCGATTGCTGCTTTACGCAAGGCCCATTTCATGGGCCTTTTTGCTTTCCCGTCTTGCTCCTTCACCGTATTTCCCTGCATTCCGCGGCTGCTGCTGCATTGAATAGGGCCCACCGAATGGTAATACCAGTTGACCGATCGCTCATCCGTCGCGCATAGTCGCAAAACGTCGTGTCGATCCCGGAAGCACGGTGTTTCTACCCCTCCGCAGCCGTTAGAGCCCGCGGATCATGTCAAAACAGAAAAGGTGGGTAGGGGATATGTCTGGACTGGTCATGCCAGCACTCGATCACGGTGTCCTTGCGCGCCGCGGCGAGATTGCGGCCGCACTCAGCCGGCTCGTACCAGGGGAGGGCGTGATCGTCGACGAAGACGAACTCCGCGTCTACGAGAGCGACGGGCTCACGGCCTATCGCCAGTCGCCGTTTCTCGCTGTCCTTCCTGAGAACACCGAGCAGGTTTCGGCGGTCCTGCGCTATTGCCATGCCAACCGCATCAAGGTCGTGCCGCGTGTATCGGGAACGTCGCTCTCGGGTGGCGCACTTCCTCTCGGCGATGGAGTTCTGCTTGGCCTCGGCAAATTCAAGCGCATCCTCGAAGTGGATTACCCAAACCGCTGCGCCGTCGTTCAGCCGGGTGTCACCAATCTCGCGATCACCCAGGCCGTGCAGCAGGCGGGATTCTATTACGCACCCGATCCCTCCAGCCAAATCGCTTGTTCGATCGGCGGTAACGTCGCGGAAAACTCGGGTGGCGTTCACTGCTTGAAATACGGTGTTACGACCAACAACCTCCTCGGCCTGGAGATGGTCCTGATGGACGGCGAGGTCATCCGGCTTGGCGGCAAGCATCTGGATGCGTCCGACTACGATTTGCTCGGCCTCGTGACCGGCTCGGAAGGCTTACTGGGCGTCATCACGGAAGTCACAGTGCGCATTTTGCGCAAGCCGGAAACAGCGCGTGCGATCCTGATCGGATTTTCGTCGAATGAGCAGGCGGGCGATTGCGTTGCCGGCATTATCTCGAGCGGAATTATTCCGGGTGGCCTTGAGATGATGGACAAGCCCGCCATCAATGCGGTCGAGGGCTTCGTGCACGCGGGCTATCCCCTCGATGTCGAAGCGCTCCTCATCTGCGAGCTCGACGGGCCGCCCGCCGAGGTCGATGAGCTGATTGCTCGTGTCGAAGCCATTGCAAAAGAAAAGGGCCAAGTCTATTGCCGCATTTCGTGCAATGAGGAGGAACGCCTACTCTTTTGGGCCGGACGCAAGGCGGCTTTCCCCGCGATCGGACGCATATCGCCCGATTATTATTGCATGGACGGAACGATCCCGCGCAAGCAGCTATCGCACGTGCTGGCGCGCACGCGAGAACTTTCGGAGAAATACAGGCTCGGTGTCGCGAATGTGTTCCATGCGGGTGACGGCAACCTTCACCCCCTCATCATGTACGACGCGAACAATCCGGGCGAACTCGAGCGGGCAGAACACTTCGGCGCCGATCTGTTGCGTCTCTGCGTCGAAGTCGGCGGCGTCTTGACCGGCGAACACGGGGTCGGCGTGGAAAAGCGCGATCTTATGCCGGCGATGTTCAGCGAAGTCGACCTTGCGCAGCAGGAACGCGTCAAATGCGCTTTCGATCCGGACTCGCTCCTCAATCCCGGAAAGGTCTTTCCGACCCTTCATCGCTGCGCCGAACTTGGTCGTGTGCACGTGCATCGCGGCCAGGTCCGCTTCCCCGACATTCCTCGTTTCTAGGGCATGATCAATTCAACTAGATTCCGTGACCTGTCTTTGCGCAGTGGGGTAGGGGACGGCGAGGAGGATTTATCCCGATCCGATCACGCGATAGGCTTGACGACGCGATGACGAACGTGATGAAGCCTCGCGACAAGGAAGAGGTTCGAGCGCTGGTCGCCTGGGCGGCGGCCGAGGAGGAGCCGCTTGAGATCCTTGGCGCCGGCACCAAGCGCGGGCTTGGACGCCCGCTTCAGACGACGCGGAGCGTCGATCTCTCAACCCTCAGGGGTATTACCCTTTATGAACCCGATGAGCTTGTCCTCGGCGCGTGCGCAGGCACACCCCTCGCCGATATCGAGGCGCTCCTCGCCGAAAATCGCCAACAGCTTGCTTTCGAGCCGGCCGATCTCGGCCCGCTTTACGGTGCACATGTGGCGGCCGGAACGATCGGCGGGGCCATCGCGTGCAACCTCTCGGGCCCTCGGCGCATCAAAGCGGGCGCCGCACGCGATCACTTTCTCGGCTTCACGGGCGTGAATGGACG
>DASPOR010000110.1 GCA_035625915.1 Alphaproteobacteria bacterium
ATGGCTCGCATGATCTCGGCTGGCGCCAGCACCGAGAGAATCGCAAGACCCACCTTGGCGCCGACACCCTGAACCGTTGTCAGTAGTCGGAACCAGCTTCGCTCCGCCGCGTCGGCGAACCCGTAAAGATGGATGTGGTCCTGGCTCACATGCGTCTCGATCAGGAGTGTTGCGACTTCGCCGACGGGCGGCAAGCCGCTCAGCGTGCGCGCCGAACAAAACACAAGATAGCCAACGCCGTTCACGTCGATGACGACGAAACCTTCTCCAGTGCCGTCCACGCGACCACTCAGCTTCGCAATCATGATCGGCCGAATGCGGCATGTGCGCCGCTATGCCAGCGCTCGAGCGTTGCGGTATGGTGCGCGTGGCATATTGCAACCGCAAGCGCATCTGCCGCGTCGGCCCCATTGATTTCGGCGGTAGGAAGAAGGTGCCGGACCATGACCTCGACTTGTTCCTTCCCGGCGTGACCCGCACCCACCACTGCTTTTTTTACGAGATTGGTCGGGTATTCGCTAACCTTGATTCCAGCCTTGGCTGGGGCCAGAAGCGCCACCCCGCGCGCCAGACCGAGCTTCAAGGTCGAACTCGCATTTTTGTTGACAAATGTTTCCTCGACAGCCGCCTCGACGGGATTCCATCGCACGATGACCGCCGCGATTCCATCGAAGAGTTGGACGAGCCGCTCGGCCGTGTCGAGTTCCCCATCGGAGCCGATCGTGCCATTCGCGACATGCCGAAGCCGCCCGTTCGCGGCCTCGATGATGCCCCACCCGGTCTTGCGCAGGCCCGGGTCAAGTCCCAGTAGTTTCATCGCGTCGAAGTCCATGCCTCTCCGCCCGGCGTGCCGTGATCGGGCACATTGCCTCTCAGGCGGTCAATTTCGCCATGAGATCGTCTGCGATCTCGAAGTTCGCCCACACCGTCTGCACGTCGTCATTATCCTCAAGCTGTTCGATGAGCTTGAGGAGAAGGCGCGCCGCGTCCTCGTCGACTGAAACCGAAACTTGCGGCTTCCAGATAAACCCCGCCCGTTGAGGCTGGCCGAATTTGGCCTCGAGCATCTCGCGCACACCCGCAAAATCCTCAGGTGCGCAGGTTACCTCATGCCCGTTAGATCCCGACTCGACATTGTCTGCCCCTGCTTCGAGCGCTGCCTCGAACATCACATCCGCCGACGCCGCATCGATGGGAAAGACGATCTGGCCTAACCGCTTGAATTGAAAACTCACGCTGTTCGTCTCCCCAAGCGCTCCACCCTGCTTGGAGAAGGCGGTGCGGACATCAGATGCCGTCCGTTTGCGATTGTCGGTCAGTGCCTCGACGATGACGGCAACGCCACCTGGCCCATAGCCCTCGTAGCGCACCTCCTCGAAATTGGTGCTGTCGTCGCCGCCGGCTGCACGTTTGATTGCCCGCTCGATCGTGTCGCGCGGCATGTTCGCTTCACGCGCCGCTGCCATCGCCGCCTTCAAACGAGGATTGGCGTTCGGGTCCGCCAGCCCCGCGCGCGCCGAGACCGTGAGTTCCCGAATGAGTTTGGTGAACAGCCGAGCGCGCCGGGCGTCCTGAGCACCCTTGCGGTACATTATGTTTTTGAATTGGGAATGACCGGCCATAGCGTTCGCGAATCAACCTTCTGCGGGCGCGCTGTAAATCTATACCATATATTGTGGATAAGCGCACGACGACTCGGCCGCGTCAGCTAGCAGAGCAATATGGCAAGATTTGGGCACCCGCGGTATCGAGAGTGCAGCGTAGGGGGTGCCCGAAATTGCAGCGAAGGTCAAGGCCAAGAACAGATAAGTGCGGTTTCGCGTGACATTGACTGGCAGCAAAAGCTCACCTTGAGACAAAACCGAAGCCGCTCGGTCAAGCGAGCTTCGGGATCTTGAGCCCCCCCGAGGGTGCGGGAAGCGGCCAGTGGGGCTGGAGCCGACCGCCGAGGCGCAGGGGTGCGACATGGCAGGCAAGACCGGTCCGTTCGTCGGTTTCGATGTAGGCAGCACAGAGCGTGGCCTCGCCGTCCGCGGCATTGAGGCGTTCGCTTCGCAGCTTTGTGACGAAGCGCGCGACCGCCGCATCCTTCTTCATGCCAATCACTGAATCGTAGTCGCCGCACATGCCCAGATCGGTCTGGTAGGCCGTGCCGCCGGCAAGAATTTGCGCGTCCGCCGTCGGAATATGAGAGTGGGTGCCGACGACGGCAGAAACGCGAGCGTCGCAAAAATGTCCGACGGCCGCCTTCTCGCTCGTCGCCTCGCCGTGGATATCGACCAGGATGAGGTCCGCATTCCTGCCAAGCTTATGAACGGCAAGCTGCTGATCGAGGCAGACGAACGGACAATCGAGCGCATCCATGAAAAGCCGCGCCATGGCGTGGAGCACCACGACGCGCTTGCCGCGCTTCGACTCGAAAACGCCCACGCCGCGCCCCGGCGTCCCGCTCGGGAAATTATGCGGACGAAGGAGTTTCGGATCGCGCACGATGTAGCTCAGCGTCTCGCGCTGGTCCCAAACGTGATTGCCCGTCGTGATGCAATCGACGCCGGCCGCATAGAACGACTGGCAAATCTCGCCAGTAATCCCGAAGCCGCCGGCTGCGTTTTCGCCATTAACAACGACGAAGTCGAGGTCGAGAGCCTTGCGAAGTGCCGGGATTTTGTCGCAAACGACATTGCGTCCGGACCTGCCCACCACGTCGCCGCAAACAAGAATCTTCATTTTACCTCGGAAATATTTTGCATGCCCTTAGTCGCCAAACTGCACGGCACCCGCCTCCGTCACCACCCAATCCAGCCGCTGATCGTGACCGTCGCGCGGCAACCGATCCACACGCTGGGCCGAATAGCCGACCCCGATCGCCAGGACCCTTAAGCGCGAGCGCAACTCGGCAAGCGTCATATCGTAATAACCAGCACCATACCCGATCCGGTACCCTTCTTCGTCAAAAGCGAGAAAGGGAACCAGCAGCGCGCGTGGCGTAAGCATCGCCGCGTCCGCGCCGGGCTCGCGAAGGCCGAATTTCTTCTCCTCGAGGGCCATCCCGGGGCGCCACGCTCTGAAGACGAGCGGTTGGCCACGCCCCATAACGATCGGGAGTGCTATTGCATGCCCTCGCGCGTGAAGCGCTTCCATGAGAGGGCGGATGTCGAGTTCACTGCGCCCCGGCCAATAACCCGAAACGATCGTCCCCTCCGCGAGCCTGACCGACTTCGCGAAATTTGCGGCCACGCCTGCGGGCGCGGTGTCGTGAAGAATCGCATGGGTACGGTCGCGGACAAGGATTGCCGCCTCACGGGCTGCCTTCTTTTCGTCGACGACCGTCATCGATCGGATCCGCCACGCTTGCGCGGGATAGTGGGGCACGGGCGGAGCCGCGTCAGCCGTTGGCCGTTCTTGTCCTCTGTGGCCTGCTTACGCAGGTGGGCGCCATGTGCCGAGACCAGGGTCTCGGTAGGGACAGCTCCCGAAGGGAAAACATTGGCCCCAGGGCACGAAGTGGCCTGACGCGCTGCGCAGCCCCGTCCGCCCCTCAATCTAGGCGGCCTCAAGGCGTGCCGCAATGTCCTCGATGCGCCGCGCGAGCGCTTCGATGCCGTTTGCAAGGACCGTTTCGCCGCTGTCCGCGAAGGCTTCGGGTTGCGCTTTTCCCGGCGCACCTGCGGCCTGGGCGTCTGCGAGCTCGTCGGCGATCAGAAGGCTCGCCATCACAAGAAGTCGCGCGTCGCCGATCTGGCCCATCGCTGCGGTCAATTCGCCTACGCGCCGATCGACATACGCCGCCAGCGCGGTGAGGTGTTGCTCCTGACCGTCGTCGCAAGCCACCTGGTAGGCCCGCCCGTTGATGGTTACGTTGACTTGACCCATGCCTCGCTCACCCTGCCTCGATCGCGGACTTCAGGCGTCCGATTGCACTGTCGAGGCGACTCGAAAGGCTCGCACCTGCCTCGCGCAGCGACTTGCCCTCCGCCCGCGCGGCATTGAGGGCGCGCGCAAGATCCGCACGCTCGGCCCTTTGCCGCGTCGAGAGCTCCACAGCGCGTTCCAGTCGAGAGACCGCATTTTCCAAACGCGTCCGGGCCTCATGCAATCGTGACATACGCTACCTTCGTGCGGGGCCGCCGCCAAAATGAAATTCGGTTCTCGCTGAACGAGTTAGCATAAATGCAGGAACGAAGACGAGCATACGCTCGGCCTCCGCTGACCGTCAACCGCGCCTTGGGAATAGCCACTGCGACGCAGAAGCCAATTGACGCGACGAAACGGCGGCGGCATGTTCGCCCGGACTTTCGGGCCGCTCGACATCGTGTCGCCGCCCCCGCCAGCTCCGGCCGCCATGACGGGTCCAAAATCCATGAATGACAGTGCGAAAGTCCGATCGTCCTCGGCGCGTCACGAGCGTATGGCGAATGCCATCAGGGCGCTTGCCATGGATGCGGTCGAGAAAGCCAATTCAGGTCATCCCGGCATGCCGATGGGCATGGCCGATGTGGCGACCGTATTGTTTTCGAGCTTTCTCAAGTTCGACCCGAGCCATCCGCATTGGCCGGATCGCGATCGCTTCGTGCTCTCGGCTGGCCACGGTTCGATGCTCCTCTATTCTCTCCTTCACCTGACGGGCTATGCCGACGTCACGCTGGAAGAGCTGCGCAATTTCCGCCAACTCGGCAGCCGTGCCGCCGGCCATCCCGAATACGGACTTGCGGAGGGGATCGAAACGACGACCGGCCCGCTCGGTCAGGGGCTCGGAAACGCCGTCGGCATGGCGATCGCCGAGCGTCTCCTCCAAGCGCGCTTCGGCGACGGGATCGTCGATCATTACACCTATGTAATTGCCGGTGACGGCTGCCTCATGGAGGGGATTAGCCACGAGGCGATTTCGCTCGCTGGCCATCTCGGGCTCGGCAAACTCATCGTGCTGTGGGATGACAACAGGGTTTCGATCGACGGTGCGACCGACCTTGCCGTCTCCGACGATCAGCTCGCGCGCTTTCGCGCGTGCGGTTGGGACGTTCAGGCGGTCGACGGCCACAAAGCGGGCGAGATTTACGGGGCACTTGCCCGCGCGCGCACGACGAAGACACCCTCCTTTATCGCGTGTCGCACGATTATCGCTCGCGGCGCTCCGACCAAGGCAGGGACGGCGAGCGCTCACGGCGCTGCCCTCGGCGCCAAGGAAATCGAAGGTGCGCGGCTATCGCTCGGATGGCCTTTCCCGCCTTTCGAAATTCCACCGGACGTGCTGGCAGACTGGCGCGCGGTTGGCCAGCGGGGTGAGGCCGATTACCGACGTTGGCGTCAAGCGCTCGACAAACTCGATGCCGGCAAACGCACCGAATTCGAGCGTATCGTTGCGGGCAAGCTACCGCCCGACTGGCGGAATACCGCAGGCCGGGCCAAGCGGGAGGTGGCCGAAAAAAAGCCCAAACTCGCGACCAGGCAATCCTCGAAGATCGCCCTCGACCATCTGACTTCCGCGATCCCGGAGATCGTCGGGGGATCGGCCGACCTTACCGGCTCGAACGGAACGCTGGCGGCCGGGCTTTCGGTCGTAAATCGGGACAATTTCGCGGGACGCTACATCCATTACGGCGTGCGCGAACATGGCATGGCCGCCGCGATGAACGGTATGGCGCTCCATAAGGGTGTCATTCCCTATGGCGGCACGTTCCTGATTTTCTCCGATTATTGCCGTCCGGCAATCCGCCTGGCGGCGATGATGCGTCAGCGCGTCATCTATGTGATGACGCACGATTCAATCGGCCTCGGCGAAGATGGCCCCACCCACCAGCCCGTCGAACATCTCGCCGCCTTGCGCGCGGTGCCGAACCTCAATGTTTTCCGCCCGGCTGACGGTGTGGAAACGATCGAATGCTGGATGCTGGCGCTTGAAAGCGAGCACGCACCGTCAATCCTCTCGCTCACGCGCCAGTCGGTGTCCACGGTTCGGACCGAGCATACGGACGAGAACCTTTCCGCTCGAGGTGCCTATATCCTTGCGCCAGCTAGCCTAAAGCGGCAGGTGACGCTGCTGGCGACGGGCTCGGAGGTCGAGATCGCACTTGCCGCACGCGCGAAGCTCGAATCCGGCGGGACCGGCGCGGCCGTCGTCTCGATGCCGTGCTGGGAGTTGTTCGATAGGCAGCCGGCGGATTATCGCGAGGAGGTGCTCGGCAAGGGAACGCTTCGCATTGCGATCGAGGCCGGTGCTGGATTCGGCTGGGAGCGTTATCTCGGGCCGGACGGCATATTCGTCGGCATGCACGGATTCGGCGCCTCGGGTCCCTATCCCGCACTTTACGAGCATTTCAAGATCACCGCCGAAGCGGTTCTTGCCGCCGCGAAATCCAGGCTTTAACTAAGAGAACGCAAGGGACGAGGCGCAAGGCCCAGAATTTCCGGAGGAGAGCATGGCGGTTCGAGTTGCGATCAATGGGTTCGGGCGGATCGGCCGGCACGTGCTGCGCGCTGCGTTCGAGGCCGAGCGCAAGGACATAAAGTTCGTCGCGATCAACGATCTTGGCTCGATCGACATGAATGCGCGCATGCTCAAGCACGACTCCGTGCACGGACCGTTCCCCGGCAAGATCAAGGTGACCGAGACCGGCATCGACCTTGGCCATGGGGTCATCCAGGTCATTGCTGAACGCGACCCCGCCAACCTGCCCTGGAAGGAACTTGACATCGACGTGGTGCTCGAATGCACCGGCATCTTCACCTCGAAGGAGACCGCTCAAAAGCACATCGAGGCGGGGGCGCGGAGGGTTCTTATTTCGGCACCCGCGAGTGGTGTCGATTTGACGGTCGTCTACGGCGTCAACGACGACAAACTGAACGACACGCATAAGATCGTCTCGAACGCCTCCTGCACGACCAACTGCCTCGCACCCGTCGCGGCGGCTTTGCACCACGCCT
The DNA here is from genome assembly GCA_035625915.1 of Alphaproteobacteria bacterium. NCBI lineage: Bacteria > Pseudomonadati > Pseudomonadota > Alphaproteobacteria > Alphaproteobacteria bacterium. The sequence continues at coordinate 6,922 of DASPOR010000110.1, forward strand.
TCGGTATCGAGACCGGGTATATGACGACCGTGCACGCCTACACGGGCGATCAGCGATTGGTCGACACGCTCCACAAAGACCCCCGGCGCGCCCGCGCCGCGGCGCTCTCGATGATCCCGACGACGACGGGAGCCGCGAAGGCGGTTGGCCTCGTGATCCCCGAGCTCAAGGGCAAGCTCGACGGTACGGCGATTCGCGTACCGACCCCGAATGTCTCGATGATCGACTTCAAGTTCGTCCCGAAAAAGCCTGCAACAGTCGAAGCGGTCAACGAAGCGATGATCGAGGCCGCGAAGAGCAACCGGCTCCAGGGTATCCTCGAGACGACCGACGAGGAGCTCGTCTCGACCGACTTCAACCACAATCCGGCGAGCTCGACCTTCGACCTCACACAAACGCAGGTGATCGACGGAAAGCTCGTGCGCGTGCTCGCTTGGTACGACAATGAATGGGGCTTCGCCAACCGCATGGCCGACGTGGCCGTGCTGATGGGCAAGCTCAAGTAGGCAGCGGTTCGGACAGCCCTCGCTCGACGGCCGCACAACGCCTTGTCGATCGCGCGTTCATCGCGGCTTTTGCATCATCTGCTGCCGAGCCCGCGTCCTCCGTGCTAATTCTTGGTTCGTCATGGCAAAGCCACGGAAGGTCCGGGCGCGCAGGCGGGTGCATGCCGCAACGGTGCGATACCCGGCCTTCGTCATCCATTCCCTCGACCACGCCAAGGCGGTCCTTCAGGCCGCGCACGAGAACGAGCTGCGCGTCGAGCTTTGGAGTGCGGCGGGTGCTGCGGCTTACGCGGGTGCTGGGTGGTTCAAGGCCGTGATCGACTTGGCGCGGTCGGCCAATCCCGGCGTCGATTTCACCGCCGTGCTCGATTGCGCTGATTTGCCGGGCCTTGCATTAGGCGCCTTCCGCGTCGGGATCAAAGCGGTCTGCTTTACCGGTGCCGCCAGGGTTGCCGCCAAGCTCGCCGACATCGCCGCTCAAGACGGTCGCGAGTTGCGGCGACGGAGACCGAGCCAGACACTCGACTTGCACCACGAGCCCGATCCATTAACGTCTTGCCGGCGCTGGCTCAGCACTCGGAGACGGCCCCACGACACCGACGATCGGCAAGACGCCTGACGTTGCAAATCGGAGGTGCCTCGGCTATTGAAAGGCCGCTTGTCGCGAGATGGGGACCAAGCTGCAGAGGCCGCTCAAATGAAGATCACGCCGCGTGTCAGACGCATTCTTGACAATTACGAGAGTGACAATCCCGGGACGAAGGCGAACCTGGCTCGCATTCTCTTGCATGGAAAGCTTGGCGGCAGCGGCCGATTGGTTATCCTCCCGGTCGATCAGGGATTCGAGCACGGGCCCGCGCGCAGCTTTGCACCTAATCCGCCTGCCTACGACCCCCATTATCATTTCCAACTTGCGATCGACGCCGGGCTATCGGCTTACGCGGCCCCGCTCGGCATGATCGAGGCGGGTGCCGTAACCTTTGCCGGCCAGATCCCGATGATCCTGAAAGTCAACAGTGCCAATTCCCTGGCGCGCGCGAAGGAGAGTGCGGATCAGGCGGTGACCGGTTCGGTCGACGATGCGCTTCGTCTCGGCTGCTCGGCGATCGGGCTCACAATCTATCCCGGGTCGGACGCCGCTTACTCGATGATCGAGGAGGCCCGCGCCCTTGCACACGAAGCCAAACGCAAGGGACTTGCCGTCGTGATCTGGTCCTATCCGCGCGGCGGCAATCTATCGAAACCGGGCGAGACTGCGGTCGACATTTGCGCCTATGCCGCGCACATGGCCGCACTTTTGGGTGCGCACATCATCAAGGTGAAGCCGCCCTCGGATCACCTCGAACTCGACGCCGCGAAGAAGGTCTACGAGGGGCAAAAGATCGACGTCGGCACCCTTGCGGCTCGCATCAAGCACGTGGTCCAAGCTTGCTTCGACGGTCGCCGCCTCGTCGTCTTTTCCGGCGGGGAGGCGAAGGACGAAGCCGGCATCCTGAACGAAGTGAAGGCGGTCCGCGATGGCGGGGGTACTGGCTCGATCATCGGCCGCAACACCTTCCAGCGTCCGCGAGAGAAAGCGCTCGAGCTGCTCGACACGATTATCGGCATCTACAAGGGTAAAGACTGAACACGCCCCCACCGTGCCGGCTCTATTTGATCACGCCGCCCGCCTTTGAGCCGCGTGCGTTTGCGCGCGATCTAGCGGTGGTACTCGACGCTGGCGACGTGGCGTGCCTGCAGCTTCGCCTCAAGGACGCCCAGGACCATGAAATTCTGCGGGCGGCCGAGATCGTGATGCCGATTTGTGCGCGCCGCGATGTTGCTTTCATCGTGAATGACCGGCCCGACCTCGCCAAGAAGGCGAGCGCTGACGGCGTCCATGTCGGACAGGACGACGCCTCCTACCAAGACGCTCGGCTAACACTCGGCCCCGACAAAATCGTCGGCGTTACTTGCCACGACTCGCGCCATCTTGCCATGGAAGCGGCCGATGCAGGTGCGGACTATGTCGCCTTCGGCGCCTTTTTCCCGACCTCGACCAAGAAGGCCGAGTCCACGGCCGATCCCGAAATACTGCGCTGGTGGAGCGATATCATGACCGTTCCATGCGTCGCAATCGGCGGCATCACGGTTGAAAATTGCGCCCCGCTCGTCGAAGCGGGCGCCGATTTCCTTGCCGTCGTTAATGGTGTTTGGCGCTATCCCCATGGACCCGCCCGGGCGGTCAAGGATTTCAACGCCGCGATCGAGCGAGCTCGGATGTGAACCCGCCCTACGCGGCATCAGTCGGCATGGACCGCATCCAACCTAGACCGGCGCCCACAGCACCTCCTCGATCCGTTCGGCGCCGGCAAGGAGCATGACGAGCCGGTCGACGCCGAGCGCGATGCCGGCACTTTCGGGCATTCCGGTTTCGAGCGCCGCGAGGAAATCCTCGTCGATAGGATAGCGGATGCCATAGATCGTTTCTTTGAGCGCCATGTCCGCTTCGAAGCGGCGGCGCTGCTCGCGCGCCTCGACGAGTTCGCCGAATGCGTTTGCCAGCTCGAGTCCGCAAGCATAGAGCTCGAAGCGTTCGGCCACATGGCCATCGCGCGGACTGGGCCGCGAGAGTGCTGCCATCGAGATCGGGTATTCGCAAAGGATCGTCGGCACGCCATCGCCCAGACGAGGTTCAATTCGGTCGAGCATGACGCGGAAGAAGATATCTTCCCAACTGTCACGCTCGCTGACGAAAAGCCCGATGCGCCGCGCCTCGGCCGCCAGCAGTCCTGGGTCTGGGACGGCGGGATTGGGTGCAGTCGCTAGTATATCGATCGCACAATATTCCCCGAATGCCTCTGCGACCGTCAGGCGGCGGAAGGGGGCGAACGGATCGCAGCGCCGCTCGCCGTGCACAAGGGTCGTAACATTGGCTGCGGTCGCCGCCGCGCGCAGAAGGTTTTCGCAGTCGGCCATCAGCACGTCATAGCCTGCGCGGGCGCGATACCATTCGAGCATGGTGAACTCTGGATGGTGGATAGGCGAGCGTTCCCCATCGCGCCATACGCGCGCCAGCTGGAAGAGCCGCTCCACACCGCCGACGAGCAGCTTCTTCATCGCGAATTCCGGGGACGTGTGCAGATAGAGCCGACGCACGCCACCGTGCAGTGGCTCGGTCAATTCGGTCGCTAGCGCCATGATGTGGGGTTCCATCCCCGGACTAACCTGGAGGTATGGCGTTTCAACCTCGATGAAACCCTCGCACGCGAAATGAGCGCGGATCGCGGCGAGGACTTGCGCGCGCATTGTCAGCGCGGGCAGGCGGGCGGCAAGCGCATCTCGATTCCACCACGTTTTGTCGGACATTATGCGTCCTGCTCGAATTTGGCTTGCGATTTACCCCTCCTAGAACCCATATAGCGGAACTTTTGCGCCGACCACAGCGCCGTCTAAGATCGATCTCAATGACACATAGAGTGGCCTCGTACCATATGTCCACGCCCATGACCCATCAGGCGAGCGGCTGTATCCCCCCCCAACGCTCATTTCCAAACAAAGCGCTCGGGGATTGCCGAGGCTGGCCGCGTGCCTTTTGAACAAGCGGGGCGCCGCTGACCCGTTGCCTCGCACCGACCGAGCTGTTAGGGTCCGCGCCACTTCCGATACGGACGACAACGCCCAGCTCTGAAACCGTCAGCGAGCATCGTCAAGTCATGAAAATCCAGGCCAATACCATACGCCCCGGCAACATCATCGAGCATAACGGCAAGCAGTGGGCGGTCTTGAAGATCCAAATCATTTCGCCTGGAAAGGGTGGCGCGTTTATTCAGGTGGAAATGCGCGATCTGCGCAGCGGACTCAAGAGCAATGAGCGCTGGCGCACCGCCGACACGGTCGAAAAGCTCCAGGTCGAGGAGAAGGAATGCACGTTTCTCTATGGCGACGCCGAGACCCTCACCTTCATGGATTCGGAATCCTTCGAGCAATTCGCCGTTAACCGGGAGATCGTGGGCGAGCCGGCTGCATTCCTCCAAGACGGCATGAAGGTGACGGTCGATTTGATCGAAGGCACCCCGGCCTCTGTAACGCTTCCCGACAAGGTCACGATGACGATCACGGAAGCGGACCCTGTCGTGAAGGGACAAACCGCCTCGTCCTCATACAAACCGGCGATGCTTGAGAATGGCGTGCGCGTCATGGTGCCGCCCTTCGTCGAGGCTGGGACACGCGTCGTCGTCAACACGGCCGACGCGAGTTATGTCGAGCGCGCCAAGGATTGAGACGCTGCCTCATGGCCATCAGATCTGCGACCATCAACATTATGGAGCGGGCGGCGCGGAAGGCAGCGCGCGGGCTCGTGCGCGACTTCGGCGAGGTCGAGCAGCTTCAGGTCTCGAAAAAGGGACCGTCCGACTTCGTATCGACTGCGGATTTCAAGGCCGAGCAAATCTTGCGCACCGAACTCAAGAAGTCGCGTCCGGAGTTTGGACTTCTGATGGAGGAGTCGGGCGAAGAACGCGGCGATGGGCGGCATCGATTCATTGTCGACCCACTCGATGGCACCGCCAATTTCCTGCACGGGATTCCGCACTTTGCAATTTCAATCGGGCTCGAGCGCGATGGCGAGATCGTTGCGGGCGTCATCCTCGAGCCGATCAAGGACGAGCTTTACTGGACGGAAAAGGGTGTGGGCGCCTATGTGAACGATCATCGACTGCGGGTCTCGGCGCGGGACAAGCTGCCTGAGTGCCTGATCGGAACGGGCATCCCATTTCACGGTTATGGCGAACATGACGCCTTCTTCAGCACGTTCGCCGCCGTGATGCCTGAAGTCGCCGGCATCCGTCGGATGGGAACGGCATCGCTCGATCTCGCCTATATCGCAGCCGGCCGCTTCGATGGCTTCTGGGAATTCGGACTCAAGCCCTGGGATATTGCCGCGGGCGTCCTCTTGGTGCGCGAGGCCGGCGGCTATGTCAGCGAAATCGACGGTGGAACGAGCGTGTTTAAGAGTGGAAACGTCCTCGCCACCAACGACAAGCTCCACAAGCCGCTCGGCGACATTCTGCGCAAGGCCCACGGTTCGATTCGAAGGCCGAAAAGCGCATAAACGCCTGTTTTGGCGGGCGAAGGCGGTTGTCGCGTCTTCGGGGCTGGGCTATTGTGCGGCGGCGGTCGGCCGACAAGGCTAATGAGAGCCGACGGCTGGAGGCAGCGGAATCATGACGCGTGGGTTCCAGGGGCGCTCGTTGGCGTCCCTTTGTTGCAAAAAGGCTGCCGTTGCGCTCGCCTCAGGCCTTGGCGCGCTCGTCGCTGCCGGCAGCCAACACGGGGTATTGGCGCAACGAACCGTCTTCGTGGATCAACATGCCCAAGCTGACGTCATCGTCGATCTCTCCGCAATCGATCAGGCCATCAAGAATCAGAACGCGCCGGGAAACAAAGCCGCAAGTGCCGGCGCCGCGACGGCGGGGCCATCGGTTACGCTGACCCCACCAAAAATGTCCGCGGCGGCGACGCCGTCTGGGGAAGCGCCGATCGTGCTTCGCCCACCAGGTCAGAATCCGGAGGGAAAGTCGGCTGTCGCAAACGCATCGAGCGAAAACGGTGCGACACCCGCCAAGGGTGCGGCGCCCGATTTCGCGTCATTGATTCCGGTCAAACCGACCACGCAAAAGACAACGCCCCAAAGTCCGTCTGTCGCCGCCGCCTCGACGGCGTCACCTCCCTCGTCGTCGGTGGCGAGCGGCGCGCAGTCATCGGCGGCAGGGAGTAAGGGTACCGCGGTTCCAAGCGCGACCGCCGGCCAGCAACCGGCGTTGCCGGCAAGCGCTTCCCCCCAAGCGCCGCCATCTCCATCACCGCCTCTTACGGCAGACCAGACCCCACCACCGCCGGCTGCGTCGGAACCGGCAACCCAGGTTGCAGTTGGCGGCGCGACCGCGTCTCCAAGCAAGCCAGGCGGCAACGGCCAATCATTTGTTGAGCCCGCCCTCAGCATTAGTTTTGGCGCTGGCGGCAGCGAACTTCCCTACAGCGCACGCGGCGATCTCGACAAGATCATCGACACGCTGAAGCAATCCAGCGCTGCGCGCGTTCAATTACTTGCATATGCGGCAGGCACCGACGAACAAGCGAGCCAGGTGCGGCGACTCTCGCTCGATCGTGCGTTGGCTGTGCGGAAATACCTGCTCGATCAGGGCATCGCATCGTCCCGGATCGATGTGAAGGCGCTTGGCAACAAGGTCGAAGGCGGGGGATCGCCAGACCGCGTCGATCTCATGGTCGAGGAAAAATAACGACGGGGGCGGAAAGCGGAAGCCCAACGGCGATCGTCACGACGATGGAGTGCGTGGACAAATCATGACGCGAATGAGACGTTTTCTGATCCGGATGGTTCTCTTTCTGCTCGCCGTCGTTGCCGTGGGCGTGCTGCTCTTTTCCCAACTCAAGACCGTCTTCCTTCACAATGTGCCGCTCAACAGCATGATCCTGGGAGCAGCGCTTATCGGGGTGATTTTTATCTTCCGCCAGGTCTTCCAGCTCGGACCGGAACTTGCCTGGATTGAAAGCTACAAGCGCGATCGTCAATCCCTTTCGAGACAGGCTCCGCGCCTGCTCGCGCCAATGGCGACCATGCTCGGTGAGCGCAAGGACCGCCAACTTTCGCTTTCCACGACGGCCATGCGCACGCTCCTCGACGGTATCAGTTCGAGGCTCGATGAATCTCGCGACATTTCGCGTTACTTGATCGGGCTCATGATCTTTCTCGGCCTCCTCGGAACCTTTTGGGGCTTGCTCGACACAGTCAGTTCCGTGGGCCGCGTGATTCAAGGACTTGAAATCGGCTCACAGGACGTGGCGACCGTCTTCAACAATCTCAAGATTGGCCTTGAACGCCCGCTTTCTGGCATGGGGACGTCGTTTTCATCATCGCTCTTTGGCTTGGCGAGTTCGCTAATTCTCGGCTTTCTCGACCTTCAAGCCGGCCAGGCCCAAAATCTCTTCTATAACGACCTTGAGGAGTGGCTTTCGGGACTGACGCGGTTGTCGAGTGGATCCATCATCGCGGAAGGTGAAACGTCGGTTCCCGCGTATATCGAAGCGCTTCTTGAAAAGACGGCCGATAGCCTCGACAGCCTGCAGCGGACCGTGCAGCGCGGAGAAGAAAATCGCGGTGCGACCAGCACTCATCTGCTGACGCTGACGGAGCGGCTTGCTCAACTCACGGATCAGATGAGGGCCGAGCAGTCGCTTTTGATCAAATTGGTCGAAGGCCAGATGGAAATGAAGCCGGTGCTTTCGCGGCTCGCCGACGCCGCGGGCGCTGGTGCAATCGACGAATCGACTCGGGCGCACATACGCAACATGGACGTATATCTCTCGCGTCTCGTGGAAGAAATGGCGAGCGGGCGGCAATCGACGGTCGACGAGCTACGCGCCGAAATCCGGCTCCTCGCCCGCACGATTGCCAATCTCGCAGAGGAGGCCGGGTCGTAGGGCCCGGGTTGGATTCGGATGGCGCGACGCCAGCTTCGCAGCGTCAACATCTGGCCGGGCTTCGTGGATGCGCTGACGAGCCTCGTACTCGCGTTTATTTTCGTCCTCCTTATTTTCGTCGTCGCGCAATTTACGCTCTCGGAAGTGCTGACCGGCCGCGACGAGGCTCTGAAGCGCCTCAATCGTCAGGTCGCGGAGCTTGCCGAAATGCTCAACCTCGAGCGAAAGGCGAACGCCGATCTGCGCATTTCCGTGGCCCAGCTTTCAGCCGAGCTGCAAAGCTCGACGCTGAAGCGCGACACGCTTGCTAGTCGCCTGTCCGAGCTCTCGACCGAGCGCGACAAGCTGAGTGAGCAGCTAGCGAGCGCCAACAGCCGCGCTGAAAGCGCAACACAGGACGCGGATAAGGCAAAGGACGAGCGCGATGCGGCGCTGCAAGCTATCGAGAACGACAAAGCCGAACTCGACAAGGACAAGAAGTTGAGCGCCGAAGCGCTCCAACAGGTCGAGCTTCTCAATCGCCAGATCGCCGCACTCCGCGACCAACTCGCCGCGATCGAAGCGGCCCTCGAAGCTTCCGAAGCGGCGAACAAGCAGAAAGATGTGCAGATCGCCGACCTCGGCACTCGCCTCAACGCGGCCCTCGCCAGCAAGGTCGAGGAGTTGGCCCGCTATCGCTCCGAATTTTTCGGTCGGTTGCGGGAAATTCTTGGCAACCGCCAGGACATCCGCATCGTCGGCGATCGTTTCGTTTTCCAGTCTGAAGTCCTGTTTCCGACCGCCTCGGCCGAGCTCAACCCGCAGGGAGAGGAGACGCTTCGCCGACTTGCGGCCACGCTCAAGGAAATCGTGCCCAGCATTCCACCTCAGATCAACTGGATCCTCGAAGTGGACGGCTATACCGACAAACGGCCAATTACCACGGCGCGCTATCCGTCGAATTGGGAGCTTTCCACCGCGCGCGCAGCGGCGGTCGTGAAATTTCTTGCGGCCAACGGAATCGCGCCCGAGCACCTTTCCGCGGCCGGATTTGGCGAGTTCCAGCCGATCGATCCGGCCGAGACCGAGGCGGCCTATGCGAAAAACCGTCGCATCGAATTCAAACTGACCCAGCGCTGAATTCGTGCGCTACTGCGCCGCCGCCGCACCAATTTGGAGCGGCCGCTCGTCGAATTGGAGTGCCGCGAGGCGCGCGTAGAGTCCGCCTGCACGCATGAGTTCGCCGTGACTGCCTTCGGCGACGATGCGCCCATTCTCCATCACCGCAATCCGGTCGCATTTCAGGACCGTGGCAAGGCGATGCGCGATGACAAGCGTCGTGCGGCCAGCCATGAGCCGTTCAAGTGCGGATTGAACGAGCCGTTCGCTTTCGGCATCGAGGGCACTGGTCGCCTCGTCCAGCAACAGCAAGGTCGGATTTCTTAAAATCGCTCGCGCGATCGCGATGCGCTGGCGCTGTCCACCGGAAAGGCGCACCCCGCGCTCGCCAAGATGACTCGCGAAGCCCTCGGGCAAACTGTCGAGGAATTCGCACGCGGCCGCGGACTCGGCTGCAGCTCGTACTTCTTCGTCGCTCGCCCCCGGGCGTCCATAGCGGATGTTCTCCCATGCGTCCGCGGAGAAGATCACCGGATCTTGGGGAACCAAGCCGATCCGGGCGCGCACCGCCGCCGGTTCCGTTTGCGCAAGCTCGACACCGTCAAGCAGCAACCTCCCCGATTGAGGATCGTAAAAGCGCAGGAGCAATTGAAACACGGTCGTCTTGCCGGCCCCCGATGGCCCAACAAGCGCCACCTTCTCGCCGGGCGCAACGCGGAGCGTAATGCCTTCGAGGGCAGCCCGGTCGGGGCGTGAGGGATAATGGAAGACGACGTTCTCAAACGTCACCTCACCCGACGCCGGTGCGGGCAACGCGACAGGCATTGCCGGTGCTGCGATCTCGGATCTCGTCTCGAGCAGCTCGACGAGCCGCTCTGTCGCCCCTGCAGCACGTTGCAATTCGGTCAGGAATTCGCTGATCGTCCCCGCCGAGGCGGCAACCAGGACGGCATAGAACACGAAGGCGGAAAGTTCCCCGCTCGTGATGCGGCCTGCAAGCATGTCGTGTCCACCAACCCAGAGGATGGTGCCGACGGCGGCAAAGGTCAGGGCGATGACAAGGCCGACAAGGAACGAGCGCACGCCGATTCGCCGCGCCGCGGTCGCAAACGCCTCCTCGACGCGCTTGCCGAAATGCTCGCGATCGACCGGCTCGTGACCGAAAGCCTGCACCGTGCGTATTGCGTTCAGCGACTCTTCGGCATATGCGCTTACTTCGCCGAGGCCATCCTGATTGAGCCGCGAGAGTCGGCGCACGCGTCGGCCGAGCAGCATGATTGGAACCACCACGAGCGGCACGACGAGCAGCACGAGCCCCGTAAGCTTTGGACTCGTCACAACCATCATGGCGAGCCCGCCCATCAGCATCAGCGTGTTCCGAAGCGCCATCGAAGCAGACGCGCCGACAACGGCCTGAATCAGGGTCGTGTCCGTGGTAAGGCGCGACACGACCTCGCCGGTGCGGGTGATCTCGAAGAAGCTCGGGTGGAGGGTGAGGACATGATCGTAGACCGCACGGCGCACATCGGCTGCAACACGCTCGCCGATCCATGTCACGAAATAGGAGCGGCAGTACGTTGCAACGCCCATCACCGTTGTGACGACGAGAAGTAGGCCAAGTGCCCGGTCGAGGAGGGCGCCATTACCGCTCGCGAAACCGCTGTCGATGAGCCAGCGCAGGCCCGAGCCGAAGAGGAGAACCGTTCCCGCCGCGACCAGGAGCGCGACCGCGGCAATCGCGAATTGAAGCCGATAGGGGCGGAGGAACGGCAGAAGTCGGCGCAAATAGCGCAGATTGCGGCTCTTTGGCCGTTCGGTGCTCGGGCGGGCGGCAGCCGTACCACCGGATGCACGCTCACCCGATTGCTCAAACGCTTTCGCCACGTATTTTCGCTTTCACGACGACGATCTCTCGTAAGGTCGTCCGGAACTTGCCAGGGTGTTAAGCGGGCGCGAGCCTAAAGCAAGTATCGGATTTATGCGACTGGCAATCGTAAGATGTCTGCCATGGCGAGAAGTGCGCCTATGGCCTTGCCATGGGGGCTTGGCTTGGCTATAAACCGCCCCTCCAAGCTGGAGCAGCGCCATGAAGAAGGAAATTCATCCCGACTACCACGAGATCACGGTGGTCATGACGGATGGCACGCAATTCAAGACTCGTTCGACCTATGGTGAGTCGGGGGCAGTTTTGCAACTCGATATCGATCCCAAAACGCATCCCGCTTGGACCGGCGTTCATCGCCTCGTCGATACCGGTGGCCAGCTTGCAAAATTCAACAAGAAATTCAAGGGATTAGGCTTAAAATAGCGCGATAGCGCGAGGATGCTGCGCGATAGCACGTTATCCGCAAGGGCGCCATTCTGGCGCCCTGTTTCGTCATTTCAAGCAGGCTCCCTCGCCGTCAATTCGTCGAGGCGAATAATCCGCAGGTAAAGACGTCGGCTTCGTTCGAGCAGCGAGGCAAACCCATTCGGCACATTCCCCGTGGCGAATGGCGCATTGGCGTCGCGATCGTCCCCCAGTTTACCTTCAAGCCATGCTTCTCGGCGAAGCACGCGATGGCCCTCCCGTGTGGCCTCATCGGCGGTGATTTCCCCTGCCTCGAGCGCCTTTTGCACAAAGAGCCATGCCATGATGTCGATAAGGCGGGCCGTCAGCCGACCCGATTCAAGGCTGAAATGCAGTCGATCGAGGGGCGTGAGGCCCGGCACCTCACGCTCTCGATAATAGGCGAGATAACCTTGAGCCTCCCGCAAAAGAGATAACGCATCACGGTAGGTCTTCTCGAAAAATGCCGTTCCCGCAAACAATGCCCGCCTCCTCGCCGCCACCTTTGGCCCGCGCATTGAACAGGCAAAAAACAGGCCAATCGTCGCCATTTGGCGCCCATTCGGACAAGGTCATGGTTAAGGCTACGCGCCTGTCTCCGCAAATCACCCCCTTGAATCCACCGCGACACTTCCCACATGGAGTTTTGCGCCGGATGCCGCATGAGGGTCCGGCGCGGACGTGAAACCGGGTCCGACTCTATGGTGGACCTACAGATCTACACCTTGCTCAAAGGAGGACGTGTAGCCATGCGTGCATTCGATCTTTCCCCTCTTTTCCGTTCGACCGTCGGCTTTGACCGCATGTCGCAGCTTCTTGACGCCGCGACGCGCCTTGACGACGCGCAGCTTTCTTATCCGCCCTACAACATCGAGAAGCTTGGCGATGACGAGTACCGCATCACGATGGCGGTTGCCGGCTTCGGCGAAAGCGATCTCAGTGTCGTGAGCCAGGACAACAGTCTCACGATTTCCGGTAAGGGCTTGGAGGGCGATGACAAAGTGAAGTTTCTCCATCGCGGTATTGCGCGGCGCGCATTCCAGCGCCGCTTCGAGCTTGCCGACCATATCAAGGTCAAGGGCGCATCGATGGAGAATGGTCTCCTCCATGTCGACCTCGTGCGCGAGGTGCCCGAGGAGCGTAAGCCGCGCGAAGTCAAGATTGGTACCGCGCCGGCGCGGACGATCGAACACAAGGCCGCCTAATCGGCAACGCGATTGAACAAGATAAGACCGACCGATCATTGAGCCCTGCTTATCCAGCCCTCTTTCCCCGATCGGGAGAGAGGGCTGTATTGATTTCAAGAAGCGATACCGAAGCTAGCTGAACCCCCGTTGCGGGGGACGTCCGCTCAATTTAATCGCACTTGGGTCCAACCGACTTGTTGCCAGTCAGAAGACCATTCCCGAACTGCAAATATGCACACGATCGAATTGGCGCTCGAATTGCCGGTAGCAGGCCGAGCAACCTTGCGATTGACGCACGCGTTCGTTTCTCGTGGTCCGCGTAACGTCAAGCCGTGTCGACCGACAGCTTTTCGAGTGCCGCCCTGATTTGCGGCGGAATCGGGGTCGGCTTACGAGAGGCCCGCTCAACGAAGACATGCACGAAATATCCGACCGCGGCCGGAGTCTCGTGCCCCGCGCCGAAGAGCCCGATTTCATAACGAACGCTTGAAGTACCGAGCTTTCCGACGCGGAGGCCGCCTTCGACCAATTCGGGATAGGTGAGCTCTCGCTTGAACCGACACATGGTCTCGACCGCGAGGCCAATGACAGGGCCGTTGTGGTAGTCGAGCCCACCGGCGCTGACCAGGTACTGATTGATCAGCGTATCGAAGAACGAATAATAGATGACGTTATTGACGTGCCCGTAAACGTCGTTGTCCATCCAGCGCGTGGGCATCGGGAGAAAGTGCGGGTAGTCCTTCCGGGTTATCCTTGGTTCAGGTTCCTTCACACCTTCCTCCCTCCGCGATCGATCGCCTCCTAAAACGCACAAATGAACCGCCTCCGCAAGCGGTGACGAGGGGACGCTGCAACTCGCTTTTTCAGATGCACGGCAAGCGCCCACCCTTTATGAAGAAGGAAACTCGCCTTTACGTTCGTGAGCCAAAACCAACCATGCGTGAATATCGTATCGCAGCCATTCCCGGCGACGGCGTCGGCAACGAAGTCATTCCGGCCGGCCTTGAAGTGCTCAAGGCACTCGAGGCCCGCGATCGCGGCTTTCGGCTTGTGGTCGAGCAGTTTCCCTGGGGTTCGGCCTATTACAAAAAGCATGGCCATATGATGCCGCCGGATGGGCTCGACATTCTGAAGCCGTTCGATGCGATCTATTTCGGCGCCGTGGGTGCACCCGATGTCCCCGACCATGTGACGCTTTGGGGACTGCGACTGCCGATCTGCCAAGGCTTCGACCAATACGCCAACGTCAGGCCCGCACGAATTCTTCCCGGCATCACAAGCCCCTTACGAAAGGCGACGGCGGAAACTCTCGATTGGGTCATCGTTCGTGAAAACAGCGAAGGGGAATATTCCGGAAGCGGGGGCCGGGTCCATCGCGGTCTGCCGGAGGAGGTGGCGACCGAGGTCTCCACATTCACCCGCAGTGGCGTCGCACGGGTGATGCGCTTCGCCTTCAAACTGGCTGAGAGCCGGCCAAAAAAGCATCTCACAATCGTCACCAAGTCGAATGCTCAACGGCACGGCATGGTGATGTGGGATGAGATCGCGGCAGAGATCGCGGCCGAATATCCTGCCGTGCACGTCGACAAGGAACTGGTCGACGCCATGACCACCCGTATGGTTTTGAAACCCCAGACAATCGACACCGTGGTCGCGACGAACTTGCATGCCGACATCCTGAGCGACCTTGCCGCAGCCCTCGCCGGCAGCCTCGGCATAGCGCCCACGGCGAACCTCAACCCCGAAAGGCGTTTCCCGTCCATGTTTGAGCCGATTCACGGCTCGGCATTCGATATCACTGGACGAGGTGTTGCGAACCCGATTGCCTCGTTCTGGACGGCCGCAATGATGCTCGAGCATCTGGGCGAGTGGAGTGCCGCCCTGCGTCTCATGGCCGCCGTGGAGCGCGTGTCCGCCGATTCCGGTCTTCACACGCCGGATCTCGGCGGAACCGCGAAGACGAAGGACGTCACAAAAGCGGTGATCGATGCGCTCCGAAGCGCCAATGTTTGAGAGCGCCCGGACACGCTAACTCGACGATGACCGTACCTTCGGCACGTAACGATAGTGGCCGGTTATCGTGTAGTCGAAGAGCACATCCTCGACCTGAGCGCCCCATCCGATATTGTGGACCATGAGCGGCTTACCATTGTGCACCCGGTCCGACACGAGACCGATATGCGGCTGGCCGCCGGGAAGCCGCCACGTGACGATGTCGCCGGGGCGATAGTCTCGCAGATCGGCGGAGATAGGCAGGGATTGGCCGTGTCGCGCGAAGAAGACCGCGAGGTTCGGCACCCGCCTGTGATCGATGTTCGCATCGGGATGCGACAGTCCCCATATTCGCGGATAGGCATCGAACGACTGTTCCATGTCGCGATGGACGAGAAGCTGGAGGTCGACCCCTGCATTGCGATACGCACGCACAATCACGTCGCTGCAAACGCCGCGGTAGATCGGCACGTCGCCGCCAGGATAGGCGATGCGACGGTAGCTAGGGTCGTACAGCAGCGTCGTGCCGACCTGAGCGTATGCCCCCTCGATAACCTTTTGCACGAATTCCGACTGTCCCGCCCCCAGAGACGGCGAAGATAAGATCAACAAGAGTGCGACGAGAAGACGTCCCATCGATGCGAACCCCATTTTCAAGACCCAGCGTCCGCGAGGTACCCTGCGCGGCGCCGCAAGTTTGACAAGAAACGAGGCCGTTTCGTGGAGATGTGGCGGCTCTTTGGTGAGAAAGTCGCCCTGCGCCTGGGCCTAAAGGATCGATCGTAGTGCTTCGAGAGTGGCGTCCGGCTGCTCGATCATCATCATGTGGCCCGCATTCGGCAGGACGATCGTCCGCGCGCCCTCCATGGCATTTGCAAGGGGAGCCGCGGCCTTGGGTGGCGTCATCCGGTCGGCCGCTCCAAGCACGAAGAGTGACGGGCACGAAATGCGCGACGCGGCGTCTGCCGCGGTCTTGTATGCGTCGCAGGCGCGAAAATCGTTTGCGAGCACACCTGGCGCACTTCGCTCCAGCAGGCGCTTGCCACCGCCGAGCATCCAAACACCCGGCGCCTTGTTGCCGCCAAGATGCGCCGCCTTGCCGTAGCCCCACGATGTGACAAGTTCGAATGCAAGCGGATCGTTTGCGTCTGCGGCGGCGAGCAAGTCCGGATGCACCGGCATTCTTGCGGCGACGCCCAGGAGGGCAAGCGCTGACACTTTTTCGGGCATTCGCGCCGCAGTCTCGAGCGCGATGAGGGCGCCCATGCTGTGCCCGGCAAGGGCTGCGCGCGCCACGCCTGCCGCCTCGATCAACTGGCCAATCCATTCGGAATAGGCTTCGATCGAGCCTACCGGTGCGGACTCGGAGCGGCCATGGCCCGGCAGGTCGACAGCGAGGACCGAGCGGCCGTGATGGGCGAAATAGCGCGTCTGGAGCGACCAAACGGTATGGTCAATGCCGGCGCCGTGAATGAAGATGAGCGCTGGTTTCGCGGGATCGAAGGGTTTACCGCCGGTCGCAGCGAACGTCTTTCGGCCTTCGACCCGCATCTCCACGTTGCTCAACCCTTCTGGGAGGCGGCCAGGGCCGCTTTGAGGTCGTCGATGAGGTCGGCCGGATCCTCGAGCCCGACGGAAAGTCGAATCAGCTCCTCGCCTACCCCCGCCGCGTCCAGGGCGGCTGCGTCCATTTGCTGGTGCGTGGTGCTGGCCGGGTGAATGACAAGCGATTTGGCGTCCCCAACATTGGCGAGGTGGGAAAAGACCTTGACCGCCTCGATAAATCGACGGCCTGCGTTCCGCCCGCCTTTAATGCCGAAGCTCATGATGGCGCCGGCGCCCTTGGGTAGGATTTCGCCGGCGAGATTGTGATCGGGATGACTCGGCAGCTCGGGATAGCTCACCCATTCGACTTCCCTGGCACCTGCCAGGTAATTCGCGATCGCCCGCGCGTTTGCGACGTGGCGCTCCATCCGCAAAGGCAGCGTCTCCACACCTAAAAGCAGGTAGAACGCGTTCTGCGGGCTCATGCATGCCCCGAAATCCCGCAAGCCTTCGGTGCGCGCCCGCATGACGAAGGCGAGTGGGCCGAACTCCTCCGCGAAATCGAGGCCGTGGTAGCCTGCATACGGCTCGGTCAAGGTTGGAAATTTCCCCGACGCCTCCCAGTCGAATCGCCCGCCGTCGACAACGACCCCACCGATG
>DASPOR010000111.1 GCA_035625915.1 Alphaproteobacteria bacterium
CATTCTTGCACTCCCTTTCCCCAACCGCCTCAAACACCGCCGCACCTTGATGCGTCGACATCGGAGGCATCCCCGGCAAGGTGCCCGCAAGCTGAACGCTATTTGGAGAGCCAGTGCAAAGCATTGACATAGGTCATGGCAGACCGACCGCGAAATCCGCCGAGCCACCATTGAATCAGGATCGCTCCGCTGGATCTGCCTCGCCGTTCAGTTCTTCAATTTGTTGTCAGGACCGCAATAAGCCCTCAAGCTGCTCCCGGCTGAACATGCGCCGTATGGTCAACCCCTGCACGATGATCGAAAACACAACGACCGCAAATGTCATGTTGAGAAGGATGGGCTTCCAGGAGCTGTCGGGTAGGGATACCGCGAGCGCCAGCGAAAGGCCGCCGCGCAATCCGCCCCAGGTCAAGAGCTTCGTAAGACCCCATCGATCGGCGCGAATCCTTCCGACCGCATCCAGTCCTCCGACGACCGCAAATACGGCGATCGCCCTGCCGACAAGAACAGCCACGATGGCGGTCGAGCCGGGAATGCCTGTCGGAACACTCTCCAGCGGGTTGATCAAAATGACGTGCAGCCCGACGAAAACGAACAGCAAGGCGTTCAGAACTTCGTCCAAGCCCTGCCAGAACGTTGCCAATGGGTCCAACACCTCCCTGGCCACGCGTGAGCCGGTGACGTTGCCGGTCAGCAAGCCCGCGACCACAGTCGCGATCGGGCCGGAGACATGGATATATTGTGCGCCGGCATAGAGGCAGCTCACTGCTGCCAGCGAGATAAGAAGCGAAGTGCAATAGGTCGTAGCGCGCGGCAGCGTCACATGGAGGACGAGCCAGCCGAGTACCCCGATCACAGCGCCGCCGAGGACCTCTTGCAGGAAAACGGCGCCAGCACCGGTGGCACTTGCGCTGCCGCCCAGTGCCATGTCCGCGAAAATGGTAAACAAGACCACCGCGACGCCGTCATTCAACAACGACTCGCCATCGACAACGGTCTCGAGATTTTCCGGCAATCCGACCTTCGAGAGGATCGATAACGCGGCGACGGGATCGGTCGCCGCGATCAGCGCCCCAAAGAGAAGTGCCTGGGTGAGCGTCATGGAAATGCCGAACAACGACACCCCGGCGAAAACCAGCCCGCCCGTGACAAAGCACGCGATTGCCGTAGCGGCAAAGGCGAGTGAAAGGACCAGCCAGCGCTGCGCGCGCAGCGCAGCCCAACGCACCCGCGTGCTCCCGCGAAACAACAGGAAGCACAGCACGCCTTTCAGAAGCGTATCGTTCAAATTGAAGTATTGCGTCAGCTGATGCAATGCCCCGACGAGACCTACCGGCACGACCATCTCGATCAACCGCAGTCCTCCCGCCAGGACCACCGCGAGCAGAAGCAGCCCAATATCCGACTGCACTCGGAGCCAACGCTCGTTGACGAAGCTCAAGATGGCGACAATCCCGAACAGGCAAGCAATCGCCGTGAAGACCCCCATGTTCTGCAATCCCTTGTTATGGGTTTGAACCAGGCTCGGTCGTCGAAATGGCGCCATCAAACCACGGTATGAATCAAGCGGGCGTGATCTAGATCAACCTCCAATTTGCAGCGTCGTCACACGGGCTGGACCCCAAATAGGCAGGCCGATCACTTCATGGCAGGCGTGTTGGGCAATTTCCCCGTTCGCATTTCTCCAGCGCAACGCATTACGGATTCGGCTGCACTTGAATGCCGCCCGGTCCCAGCGGGCGGGCGCGCCCGAGTCCGGGATGCTCCGGGAGCTTGGTCGGCACGTGCTCGTAGACGTCATGCGCTGGGTCGAAGGTGCATCCGATCGCGCGGGCACGCTCGGTCGCGGTGGCGTTGCCTGCTGTGGAGACCGCGACCGCCGTCTCGACGGACATTCCCGGGCGCGCGAGTGCTGCGTTCTTCTCGCTGGCGTTGAAGCGGATCCGTACCGTGAATCGGCGCACGACCTTGGTGAAGTTGCCTGTCGCATTGTCGGGCGGGATCAGCGCGAACTCGGTTCCCGATGCGGGTGCGATCGATTCCACGAAGCCGCAGAGTGGGGTCTGCGGGTGGGTGTCCACGCTCACCCTCACGGGATCGCCCGGCCTCATTCGTTCGATTTGCGTCTCACGGTAGTTCGCGTCGATCCAAAGGTCGCGCACGGGCACCACCGACATCATGCGCGTACCGGCCGCGACATAGGTGCCGACCCTTGTCTGGAGGTTGGCGACGACACCGTCAATCGGCGCCCAGATCTCGGTGTCTCCGAGTGCGAATTTGGCGGAGAGTAGTGCTGCTTCCAAAGAGTCGACCTGTGCGTGCGCCACGACCTCGCGCGCATCGATGACGGCGACTTGCTCGTGCTCGAATCCGAGATTTGCCGCTGCCTCGTCGACGTTGGCTCGCGCTTGCGCCTCGGCGGCCGTGTCCGCATCGACGGAAGCCTGGGGTGCGTAGCTCTTTGCAGCCAATGTGGACGCCCGCTGCAGCGTGAGTGCTGCGTTCTTCTCCTGCGCCTGCGCTGCGCGTAGTGCCGCTTCGGCCACGACGATTTTCGATTGTTGAAGCTCGCGTTGCGCGCCGATCTGGGTCAGATCGGCTTTGGCCTGGTCGAGCGCTGCCTGCGCCTTCTCGACATTCATGCGGAAATCCCGCGGGTCGATGCGGGCAAGCACCTCTGCTGCCTTAACCGGCACGTTTTCGTCCACGAGCACCTCGACGGCATAGCCCGAAACCCGCGAGCTGATCGCGCTGATCTCCCCCCGCACGTAAGCGTCGTCGGTGATTTGGACGTCGCGAGATCTCTCGTACCAGCGCGCGCCGAAGTACCACCCCGCGCCCAGGACGGCGAGCAGGAGCACGGCAATCGCGACTCGCTTCACGCCAGCAATCATCGCGGACCTCGGAGTGCGAATGAGTGGACCGCGGTCGGCTGTTGGCCACCTCGTTTCGTCGTCGCGCGCAAGGGCGGCAGCATCAGTACCAGAAGGGCGGAAACGCCGAGTACTGCTGAAACGAGGACGAAGGCGTCCGCAAACGCCAGGACGTAAGCCTGGCTCGACGCCAGGCTGGAAAGCGACGACCAGGCTTGCCGTTGCGCGAGCGCCAGATCGCCGTGGGTCGAGAGGAAGCTTGCGACAAGCTCGTTGAACCGCTCGGCAACCGTCGAACCCGTGCTGAGATAATCGACCAATATCGCGGAATGAAACTTTTCCTGATAGGTGATGAGCGATCCCACGACCGCGATCCCGAAGGTCTGCCCGAGGACACGACTTAAATTGAAAAGTGCCGCGGCCGTGGGGCCTTGCTGGGGTGTGACATCGCGGGTCGCGTAAAAGATGGTCGGAACCAGGAACAGCCCTTGGCCGAAGCCGATCGCGATCTCGGTCAGCCGGAAATCGGCCGCCTGCCAAGCGGGCGTGAGGTAGGTGCTGACATAAGCGCCGACCGCGAAGAGTGCCAGGCCAAGCGACAGCGGTATGCGCGCATCCCACCGCGAAGCCCAGTACCACGCGATTGGAAACGAGGCGCACTCTGCCCAGAACATCCAGATGTTCGCGTCGGCGATTTCGGTGATGCGGAAACCCTGGAGCCGCGTGAGCGCCTGGGGGATCACAAAGGCGGCCATGACCATCCCGAAACGGTAAAAGGTCGCCAACGTGACGGCCCAGCCGAATGTCGTCTTCATCAGCGTCAGATCGATCAATGGGCGACGGCGAATCAAAAAGCTGCAAACGGCCGCAGGGATAACGACGGCCGCGACGATGCCCGCACCCACGATCGTCGTGTTCTCCAGCCAGAAGAAGCGGTCACCCTGTTTCATGAAGAGCGTCAGTGCTGCACCGCCGGCCGCCAATAATGCATAGCCGAGCCAATCGATCTCCGCGAGCCGCATACCCGAAGCGGTCGAACGAAGGACGGTGATCGCGAGCACGAGCAGAACCACCGCCCAGGCGATGTCGAAATAGAAGAGGCCTTGCCATCCAAAACGCTCGGTAACGACGGCGCCGACCCAGGCGGCAATCGACGAGGGTGCGGTTGATGCGAAGGCGAAAACCGAGAGGCCAGCGCTGCGCCCCGGTCCGGGCGGCAAGTTCGCCATGACCGCCGTGAACATCAGCACCGATATGGTACCGCCACAGAAACTCCCGACGGCGCGCAAGACGAGAAGCACGGTCTCGTCTCGAACCGGCAGGCTCGCAATGGCTGCGAGGGCGAAAATAGCGGAGGTCCAGATGATCAACGTCCGCATCGTCACGGCGCGCGCGAGCGTGGCGGCAAGCGGAATCGCGGCGACCTCGGCCATGGTCGCGATGCACGCGATCCATGACGCATCGTCCGAGGAAAGCGAGAATGCGCCGCCGAGGTCCGCGATCTCGAGATCGACGAGCTGCGAAGATATGCTCGAGCCGATCTGCGCCAGCGTCATCACGCCAATGGCGCTGACCGCCAGCGAGAGCGGGGGCAGCGCTGGGGCGGCGGGCCCAGCGCGGGTGGTGGTCTCGTCGGTTTGCATCGACTTGTGCGACACCTTTCCCTCGCCGCATTCTCGCATTCAGTGAAGAGTTTGATCAATGCCGAATGGCCCCAGGCCGGCGATTACGAGGAGCACAAATCGGATGCTGCGTCTTTGGGGGAATCCGTCGCGAACGTCCGTGGAAAGGATGAGGATATTCGCGACGGCATCTCAGCCGATGGCAGGGCCTGTTGAGGATCGGGTTGCGCCACCAACCAAAGTCAGCAGCGACTTGCCGCGGGCGGTCTCGCGGTCGGCATGGCGTTTTCCCGGCGCACTCGAAGTTCGCGAAATCGCGCCCGCTCACCGACGCACTGGCTTCTTTTTACGTCGACCCCCGGAACGATTCGATTAGACGATGGTATCGCCCGGCTCTTGGCGTTGGACGCGAAGACGACGACCCCACCCGCCTGCGCCTCCCATCGGTCTCCGGTGCGCCCGCCGCAACTCTCGCATGCGGCGTATCGATCTGACCCCTCCCATCGGTCTTCATTCAGCCATGACCCATGCGCTTTTCTCGGGTTGCAACAGGCTCCCCATGGCGCAAGCACCGGTCCTGATCTAAATTCGAGCCTGGGACCGATGGTGGGCCAGTCAATCAGTGCGGGGGGAAAGCGAATGACACAGTACAACGCCCTCAAACAGCGGATCGATCGCGGCGAGGTCATTATCCTCGACGGCGCGGTCGGAACTCAGCTCCAAGAGATGGGCCTGCCGATCTACCACACCGCATGGGCGGCGACAGCACTCCATACGCACCCCGCGACGGTTCAGGTCATGCACGAGAATTACGTCAAGGCCGGCGTCGACATTATCACGACGAATACCTATGCGTCGGCTCGCCACAATCTCGAACCACTCGGCCTTGGCGAGCTGACGGGCGAGCTTAATCGCCGGGCCGTCCTCCTCGCACGCGAGGCGCGTGATAGGGCAGGGGGCGGACGGCCTGTATTGATCGCGGGCTCGATCTCGAACTTCGGCATGACAACGGACGGCGAAGACATGGCGAGCTTGCGCCAGCGCTCGCGTTTCACCGAAGAGCAGCTACGCGCCAACCTCCGTGAGCAGGCGGAACTCCTCGTCGAAGCGGGTGCGGATTTCCTTCTTGCGGAGTCGACTGGCACCAACACCCATCGCAAATGGGTGAGCGATGCCTGCAAGGCGACAGGAGCGCCCTTTTGGGTCGGCTTCAAATGCCATCGCGAACCGAATGAGGCGGTGGTGAAAACGGGGTACCTGTCGTCCGACCGGTTCGTCGACGTTTTGGACGACGTGATGTCCCACGGTGGTTCGGTCTTGAGCATCTTTCATACCGGCGTCGACGACACGACCGCGGCTCTCAAGATCGCATTCGAGAAGTGGCCCGGCCCGATCGGCGTCTACCCCGATGCCGAACGGCAGGATTACATGACGGTGGCTCACGACCACGCGGTCGAGAACAGAATTTCACGCGAAGAATTCGCGAGCCAGGCGCGCCAATGGGTCGAGTCGGGCGTCCAAATCATCGGCGGTTGCTGTGGATACGGGCTCCCGTATATTCGGCCATTACGCGAGGCGTTGCCGTCCAAGATCCGCGCACCCCGCCAAGCCATGCGCTGACGCGACTTCCAGTGCCGACGAAGTTCATGGCGTCGGCGTGCTTGAGCGGGGTTGAGCCTTTCGTCGTCCAGGCACCAGCGCGTCTCGGCGAGGACGAGTGCCGCGACTGTCTTGCCCGATATCTGGAGCGTGTGCCCCGGCTCGCCACGCTGCCCACACGCGCGGGACGGAGGGCGGGCGATTTTGACGACCCGCTTATTTTGAAATCTACGAATTTCCTCCCCTGCTGAATCTCATGACCGTGGCCCGCGCCGCGTCGTCCGTGCGTCGCGGAGCTCATTAGCCCCACGCGTCCATCATTCCCGCAAACGGCAAGGCGAGGATCATCCGTTCACCCTCCGTAAAATGTGATTCGCTACATTTGCAGGGATATATATAATCTATACTGCAAGGAGGAGACGTTATATTGATATATCACAATATTACGCACATCGAATATTAGAGATATGTCAGTATTGCCGCTTGGGAATTTGCCGGAGCGTTCGAACGGTCTCCTGGCTTAGCTGGATGGCGTAGGGGCAGGCGTGATGGGAAGAGGGGCCGTGGATTCAATATCGTCGCTGCCGGACCCGCGAGGAGTCGGCACCGGCGGGGCGGGGCCGGCATGAAGGTATCGGCGCACACCCGTCGATACCATGCGACGTTGCTTGGCACGACCGCACTCGTCGGGATCGCGTTTTCGGCCGCCCTCGTGTTCCCGACACCCGCCATGTGCGCCCCCAAGGGTGGGATGGTGGTCGCGGGCAGCGCGAGTATTGCCACCGTTGGTAATACCACCAACATCGTCACATCGACGAATCGCACAATAATCGATTGGCAGGAGTTTTCCTTAAATACAAATGAAATCAGCAACTTCGTTCAAAACGGCAACCGCTCTGCGGTTCTTAATCGGGTTACAGGCCAGGACCCTTCGGTTCTTCTGGGCGCCCTGTCGTCGAACGGTCAGGTCTATTTGATCAATCCCAACGGCGTGCTGATCGGCGGTGGTGCGCGGATCGATACCGCCGGTTTCGTCGCCTCGACACTCGACCTCAGCGATGCGGATTTCCTTGCCGGCAAGTATGAGCGATTTTCCGGTACCTCGACCGCCTCGGTCGCCAATCTCGGGGCCATCGATGCGCAAGGCGGCAGCGTTTTTTTGATCGGTGCGCAAGTCGCGAACGCCGGGACCATTGCAGCACCCGACGGGACCGTCGGCCTCGCGGCCGGATTCCATGTCGTCCTCAAGGAAGCGGGCAGCGAACACCTCTATGTCCAGGCAAACCTGCCGGGCGAAGGCAGTGTGGGCGGCGCCGGGGCCGCCAACAGCGGTGCGATCCAGGCCGCCGCGGCCGAGATCATTGCTGCCGGCGGAAACATGTACGCGCTCGCCATCAACAATACGGGGCTCATTCGCGCAACTGCCGTCGCCCACGGGCCGGACGGCTCGATCCAGCTCGTTGCGGGCGCGGGTGGCTCGATCGCGACGAGTGGTTCGCTCGTGGCGCGGAGGGCGGATGGAAGCGGAGGCAGCGTCACCGTCGATTCCGGTGACGGTGGCACGACCGCCGTGGCGGGCACGATCGACGCATCGGGGAAGTCGGGTAGCGGCACGAAAGGTGGCGATGTCACCGTGCTCGGCGGACGGATCGCCATCCTCGACGGAACCCATATCGATGCGTCCGGCGATGGCGGCGGCGGCGCCGTGCTCATCGGCGGCGCCTTGCACGGTGCTGATGCAAGCAAGGTGCGCCACGCAAGTGAGACCTATGTTGCGCCGACCGCCTCGATCGACGCGGATGCGCGCGTCGAGGGCGACGGCGGCGAAGTCGTCGTGTGGTCGGATCGATATACGGACTTCAACGGCAACATCTCGGCGCGCGGTGGGGCCTTGGGTGGGGATGGCGGACAAGTCGAAGTCTCGAGCCACGGCCTCCTCGCCTTCGACGGTGCGGCGGATTTGCGCGCGCCCCATGGCGCTCGCGGCACGTTGCTGCTCGATCCCCAGGATATCGAAATCGACGATGCGCCCGCGACCGACAACATCGCATCGACAAGCACAACCGTCGCGGCGGCCTCGTTCAATGCAACGCCGGGTGCGCAGTCGGTCTTCGTCCCAACCGGCCAGGGATCGGCATCGATCCTCACGACCGCGACCCTCGATGCGGAACTCGCCCTCGGCGACGTCACGGTCGCAACGGTCGGCGATGCGCATCCGGGGGCCGGCGATATCACCGTCAACGGTACGAT
>DASPOR010000112.1 GCA_035625915.1 Alphaproteobacteria bacterium
TCGATGCCGCCACGTATCCAAACCAGGTGCGCGCGGTGGGCACCTTGCCGGTCTTTGCCTTGATGCCGGCGACGAACTCCTCGACATGGGGCACGCCAGGCTGACGCCACCACCACTCGAAGACCCAGGTACCGATGCGCGCTTCGGGTGGCAGTCCCTCGAGCACCTCGAGCTCCTGCTGAGCGCCCGCGATATGGAACCTCTTATCGAGGCCGAATTGCACGGCCTGCTTCAGTGAGTTCACCGCATCGTCGCCGGCGGTCAGGAAGATGATGACATCCGGACCTGCCGCTTGGGCCTTGATGAGATAGGACGAGAAATCGGCGGTCCCGAGCGGAACAACGTCTTCGCCGACCTTTGAGCCGCCCAACTTCGCGGCAGCCTTTTCAAGGCCCGCTTGAAGCGTATGGCCAAAGGCGTAGTCGGGTGTGATGTAGTACCATTTTTTGCCGGCGGTCTTGATAAGCGTGCCGGCGACGGCATTCGCCTCCATCTGGGTCGTGTTGCACACGCGGAAGACGTTCCAGTGACAATCGCTACCCGTCACTGCATCCGTGTGGCCGCCGGTGACGATGTGAAACGTCTTGAGCTCGTTCGAGACCTGGCCGAGAGCGAGAGCCATGGCGGAGTTCACGTTGCCGAGCAAAAAGTCGACCTTGTCTCGCTCGATGAGCTTCCGGGCCTTCTGCACGGCAGTACCCACGTCCCCGCTCGTCGAGTCCTCGACGAGAAGGCTGACCTGGCGGCCGAGAATGCCGCCCTTGGCATTTATCTGGCCGATTGCATACTCGCAGCCGATCTGCTCGTTCTTGCCGAGAGCCGCGTAAACCCCGGTAAGCGGGTCGTTGAAGCCGATCTTTATCGGCTCCTCGCCGCGCGCCTGGATGATGAAGGGGCTCGCAACCTGAGCGGCACCGAGCACCAGCCCCGCCTTGATCAGCGTCCTGCGCTTCATGCCGAAGGTATATGGCGTCATTCGCATGCGTCTCACTCCCTATGGCTCTAGAGTCCGTCCGGAATGGGGCGCTTGGCCGTGCTACCCTAATCCTCGGGGCTTCTTCGTTCGTTCCGTCGATCCGGCAAACTGCACTTGCCGACGCCGCGAGACCCTATCACATGGCGCATAGCTGGCAAGCCAGTTCCGTATGTCACAAAAACTGTTGAAAAGAGCCTTCTAAACTACTTTCCGGCGACGACGAAGACGCGCTTGAAGGGAAAAAGCGTCCTTCCATCGGGTTCGGGCGGATAACCGACGCGAACGCGCGCCCGATATTCGGCCTCAAAGGCGCTGCGTGCGCCCGCCTCGAGTGCGTCGAGGTAGGGGCGAAGGGCGGTAGCGCGGGTCCACGTGACGACGGGATCTTGCCCGCTTAGGACTTGGAGATACTCGATTTCCCAGACGTCGAGCGTCCGAGCATGCGGCGCCAGCATGCGATGGTAGCTCTCGGGCGAGCGGACCGGCTCCGGCCGAACGAGAGGGGCAAGCCGCTCGCGCCAAGGCCCATTCTCGATCGTTTCGCGGATGGCGACATGAGAGGGTGCAGAGAAATTGCGCGGCATTTGAATGGCGAGCGCGCCGCCGGGCGCCACCTGGTCGAGAAGGTGCGGGAAGAGCCGCTCGTGGTCGTCGAGCCATTGAAGGGCGGCATTGGAGAAGATCAGGTCGACCGGTGCGTCGGCGCGCCATGCCGCGATGTCGCCAAGCACCCACTTGAAGCGCGGATAGTCCTGCCCGGCGCGCTCGAGCATGCTCGGCGCGTTGTCGACGCCGACGATTTCGGCGCTGGGCCAACGTGCAGCAAGGTGCGGCTCGACATTACCCGGCCCGCACCCAAGATCGACGATTCGTCGCACGCCATCGAGGGGGATCCGGGCGATGAGATCGAGGGCCGGCCGCAGGCGGTGGTCGTCGAAGGTGAGGTATAGTTCCGGATTCCAGCTCATCGAATGACCCCCTCGCCATGATGGAAAGCAACATTCGCTTGTCGCCACGCAAATCTATAGCGGATCAGGTGCTGCCGTAATCCTAAGCCTCTGTCGCAGTACCCATGAAAGACGGGGATGGACTCGACGCCGCGCATAATCGGTCGCCATCCGGCACCCGAAGGCTATTGCGCGCGCCCGCGGGCGGGCGCAATTAGAATGCCGTGCGAAGCATCCTGATCGTGCGGGCGGGTGCGGTGGGCGACGCTGTGCTCACGCTGCCGCTTCTGGAGACCTTCGTCGGGGCCGAACCCGCACGCATCGGCGTGCTTGGCGCACCGTCGTCCTGGGCCTTCCTCGCGCCGGGCCGCATCGAACTCCTGGACATCGCCGGCCGCGAATGGCTTGGCCTTTTCGCCGACGGCACATCCCTCGCTCCCAATGCGCAAGCGGCGGCGCGCGGGTTCGACACAGCAATCGTGCTCCTCGGCAAAGAGCGCGCGCGTGTCGAGAGAGCCTTGCGCACCCTCGGTATCGCGGCGCTCGCGGCAGCCACGCCGGCGACCAAAGACGAGGTTGCGAGCGAATCGGCGCCGGTAGAAAATCTCACTGAGTGGCACTGGCCACCGGGACCTGCGCATGCGGCGAGTCGGCTCCTTCGTTCGCTCCGTCATCTCGAGGGTGGCGATACGCAATCCGCATGGCCGGCCACCCAAAGGACCCTCGAAGAAAGCCCGCACTTGCGCATCGAACGGGCCGAGGTGGAGCGCGTCTTCCACGATCTCGATTTGGCGCCAATTTCGCCGCCGGGCATCCTGGCGATTCATCCCGGGAGTGGCGGTGCGGCAAAGCGATGGCCGGCGGTACGATTCGTCGAACTCGCCCTCGCGGCCGAGAAACGGTGCGGCGTGGCGCCCATATTCATCGCCGGCGCTGCCGATGCGGAAGTTTGGCGTCAAGTGCGCACTGCACTGCCGCGAGGATATCGCCCACGTGTGTTGCTCGATCGCCCGATTCGCGAGGTGCTCGCGCTTCTTTCCCTCGCGCGCGCCTACGTCGGCAATGATTCCGGCATTACCCATCTCGCGGCGCGAGCGTGCCCGACGTTAGCCCTCTTCGGTCCAACCGATCCGGCGGTCTGGCACCCGGTCGGACGGCGTGTCGCCACTCTCCGCGCGTCGCGTGGCCGCCTCGAAAATCTCCCTCTCGAGACGGTACTCGAAGGACTTTCCCGACTCCTCGATTAAACGCGATGAGGAAGTGCCGCCTACGAGACCCGTGCCGCGTTCGATTCTTGGACGGGGAGCATGAGGGATCGGGGTGCGATCGCGCCGGGCGCGCCACCCGCGAATGACACCCCTTAGAGTATTTGTGAAAGGAACTCGCGCGTGCGCGCCTCGCGCGGATTGGCGAAGAACTCATCGGGCGGCGCATGCTCGACGATCACCCCGTGGTCCGTGAAGTACATGTGGTCGCCGACCTCACGCGCAAAACCCATCTCGTGAGTGACGAGAATACATGTCATGCCGTCCTCGGCCAGCTCCCGTATGGTGACAAGCACCTCCTTGACGGTTTCTGGGTCGAGGGCTGCCGTTACCTCGTCGAACAGCATGATCTCCGGGCGCATTGCGAGCGCGCGCGCGATCGCAACGCGCTGCTGTTGCCCGCCGGAAAGTTCGCCCGGATAGGAATCCGCCTTGTTCTCGAGTCGGACTTTCTTGAGAAGCGCGCGTGCACGCGTTTCGACTTCCGTTTTGTTTTCCCTGAGGACGTGGATCGGCGCCATCATTACGTTTTGGAGTGCCGTCTTGTGAGGGAAGAGATTGTATTGCTGAAACACCATCGACACCTCGCGCCGCAAGGCGAGAAGCTCCTTGTCTTTTTTGAGATTGTGCACTTCATAGTCGGCAACGCGGATGGTGCCCTTATCGACGGCGACCAGGGCGTTGATGCAGCGCAGCAACGTCGATTTACCCGATCCCGATGGGCCGATGATGCACACGACCTCCCCCTTGCTCACGTCCATCGATACGCCTTTGAGGACCTCGAAGTTACCGAACGATTTGTGGACGTCTCGGATGCTGACGATCGGCGGGCCCTGCTGTGGCGTCATCTCCTATTCCCTCACATGTTGACCGCGAACTTTCGCTCAAGACGCACCGTCCAGCGCGCGATCGGGTAGCAATAGAGAAAGAACCAAATCAGGATATAGCTATAGAACGGCAGGATCAGCTCGGGCCGATTGTTCTCGGCGGCAAGGATGTCTCCGGTGAGCGTCATCACTTCGCTCACGCCGACGATCGAGGCGAGCACCGTATCCATGGCAAGGATCGCGTAAAGATTCATCCAAGGCGGCAGCATACGCTTCACGCACTGGGGCAGGATGATCATCCAGATCGTTTGCCGCCGCGTGAACGCGAGCGAGCCAGCGCTCTCCCATTGTCCAGTCGGGATCGATTGGATGGCGCCGCGCACGATCTCCGAGACGTTCGCCATGACGGGCAGTGCCAGGCCGAACGTCGCCTTGATCCAATCGGGCAGCGGAATCGTGACGCCCAAAATCCGCACCTGGAACGGCAGCAAGAGCATGCAAAAGAAAAGAAGGACGAGCCATGGCGCATTTCGGAAGAAATGCGTGATGAACCTAGCGGTCCCTCTAACGGATGCGAGGAGCGAGATTTGCGCAAGGCCCAGGAAAACGCCAGCCGCTGTGCCGAACGCCATGGCAAGGACGCTGATCAAAAGATTGAATAAAAAGCCGCCGAAGAGGACCGGTGTCCACTTCAATAGCGTGGCCACGATCGAGGGATGCGTCGCCGCGTTTTGCGCTTCAGCCACACCGGCTGCGAGTATAAAGACGACGACCAGGAAGATGCCATGCTGGAGCTTGAGCTGTGGGAGGATGAAGCCGAAGCCCCGCTCCGCCGCGGCCCGGCCCGCGGCGCGCGCCGCGGCGGGCAGCAGCACGGGCAAATCGGTCCCTTGTGGAATGGCCGCCGTGAACGGCAAGTGCCGCCCGGACCCCTTCAGCGCCCGGCTCATGATCTTAGCCCCGCGGCCGCACCGAATCCGGGTACGCGCATCGCTTTCTCCCAGCGGTGCATGACGAACACCAGGACGCCGACCAAGGCGACATAGCAGATAAGAAGCGTGATCATCATCTCCGGCACGTTCACTTCGTCGGACCAGATTTGGCTCGAGACCCAAAGCATCTCCGGCACCGAAATCGCATACGCAAGCGAGGTCGCCTTGACCAGGTTCACGAGGTTGTTGTTGAGGCCGGGCAGGCAGATCCTGAACGCGAGCGGCAGGACCACGTGAATGTAGGCGCGAATCCGCGTGTAGCCGAGTGCGGACGCGGCCTCGATGGTCGCCCGGGGTACTGCCTCGATTCCGGAACGGAAAATCTCGACGTTGAATGCACCCGCATAAAATGAGAGCGATAGGACCGCCCAGGCGAAGTTGCTCACGAGCGGTGCTGCAACCCCGCCCACGGCCGAACCCTTTATCAGCGCGCCGACGCCGAAATAGAAGAAATAGAGCTGCACAAGCGGCGGGGTATTACGGAAGAATTGTATGTACCAGTAGACGATGAGGCGCGGCACCTTGAGCTTCGAGCCTTGCAACCAGGCGCCGATCACGCCGATGAGCAAGCTGAAGACGATGCACGTCGCGGCCAACTCGACCGTGGTCAAAAACCCTTCGGCGAAGCGATGCCGATCGAACGGATCGTAGAAGATCGTAAGGTTGATGCCCGTGCGGTCGTGCAGCCAGGCAAACCATTTCCAAAATGCCTGCAAGCGACAGCCCCCCAAAGCCTCCGCGCAAGCCGCCCTCTCACGATCCAAAGATCGCAGCGGCTTCTCGGTCACCGGCCGCCTTATTTAATCAAATCCAGCGTTCCCCGTCGGGCGCCTCGCAGCGTCGCCGGGACGCTGATGTCTTGTTTTAAGTGGCGGCCAGTCGGGGCCACATCCTCGGCGCCGACTTTTCGGTTATCGCGCTGTTCTTTCCCAGTCCCTGTTTTCTTGGCGCACACAGTGCGCAACGCTCATTTGAACTTGTCGTGCATTTCCACGGCAAAGGCCGAATTGGGCACGCCCCATTTCTTCTCGAGCTCGAGGATCAGCCCGCTCTTGTGCCAATCCTTGATGGTGGCCGACATGAAGTCGGCGAACTTCGTCTCGCCGAGCTTGACGGCAAGGCCCCATGGCTGCGCAAGGATCGACTTGAGCGGTACTTCGTAGTCCTTCCAATCGGGGTCGAGGACTTGGCCATAAAGGGCGGTGTCGTCGTAGGCCACACCGACGCAGTTCCCGGCCTTGAGTGCGGCATAGGCTTCGGCGGTACCTTTGAAGGCGACGGGTTCGATCCCGTAAGTCTCCTGAAGCTCTTTGTTGTAGAACGATCCCTGAATGAGACAGACGGACTTGCCCTTGAGCTGGCTCCAATCGGTCAAGTGCGCCGACTTCGGCGCGAGCAGGTTGGTGCCCGAAGCGTAGTAGTCGGGATCGACGATCAGGACGACCTTTCGCCGCTCCGGCGTATCGGTCATCGTGGCGATCATGACGTCGATCTTGCCTTGCTCCAGGAACTGCATTCGGTTCGATGCAACCACCGGCACCAGCTCGAGCTTGACGCCGAGACGTTTGGCGATGTCCGCCGCGAGATCGGGCTCGAGACCTACGATTGCGCCTGAGGGATCGCGGTAGCCGTATGGGCGATAGTCGGCCTTGACGCCGACCGTGAGCGTTCCTCTCTGCTTGATGTCGTCAAGGGCGTCTGCTTTTGCGGCAGCCGCACCCAAACCGAGCGTTGCGGCCAGTGCGAGCAGAATTGTGGTCCGTACAGTTTTCTTCATTTCCTCCTCCACACAGCTTTCGCCGCGGCGGCGAAAGGTCGTTCGCCTCGAAGCCCGATTGCTCTCGTCACGCGCGGCGCCGCAAAGCATTCGCCGGTTGCCACCCGGCGCCGACGGTTGCGTCGTTGCGGCAACGGCAAGGTAAACTAAAGGGCCTTGGGGGTCGAGACCGGCGTCCGCCTGCGATTGACGCTCGCCACCTCGAGAGCGTCCTGCAATATCTCCATCGCCCGGTCGATTTGGTCGAGCCGGGTCGTAGCCGGCGGCACGAAGCGCAGCACGCTGCCATTTCGGCGCAGGCTGAAGATGAGACCGCCTTCGAAGCACATCTTGTGGATCAGCCTGCCCGCCTCGCTCGCAGGCTCCTTCGTTTGCCGGTCTCGCACGAGTTCGACACCGGTGAGCTGTCCGCGGCCCCGCACGTCGCCGATGAGCTCATAACGTTGCTGAAGTGCCTCGAGGCGTTCACGCATCGCGACCCCAATCGCGTGCGCCTTGGCCGGCACGTCATCTTTCTCGATCACATCGATGCTCGCGATGCCGGCTGCGCAAATGAGCGGGTCGTTCGAGTGCGAATGAGTAGCGACAAATCCTGATCGGATAACCTTCTCCTCGATCGCAGCCGAGGTCGTCACCGCACTGATACCGACACCGCCACCGAAATGCTTGGCGATTGTCACGATGTCCGGCACCACACCGTCGCGCTCGAAACCGAACATCGCACCGAGCTTGCCGAGCCCCGTCTGTTCCTCGTCGACGATCAGAAGCATCCCGCGCGCGCGACAGATTTCCGCGAGCACCTTGAGCCATCCCGGGGGCGGCTCTACCACGCCGCCCGCACTGAAGAGC
Source organism: Alphaproteobacteria bacterium (assembly GCA_035625915.1). NCBI lineage: Bacteria > Pseudomonadati > Pseudomonadota > Alphaproteobacteria > Alphaproteobacteria bacterium. The sequence goes on from DASPOR010000112.1 coordinate 7,634, forward strand.
GGTTCCGTGATGACGGCGGCGGGCTGGCCTGTCGCCTGCGCGTCGAGCAGCTCGAAGCTCGTCCTCAGGCACGCGAATTCACAGGCGGGAAATGTCTGCGCCAGGGGACAGCGATAACAATAGGGTGCGACAATCGCATGCGTGCCGGGCATGAGCGGCCCATGACCCGCATGCCAACCGGCGTAAGTGACGGACCGCGTCGCTTCCGAAAGACCGTGAAAGCTCAAGTGAGGGCTCGCGATCTCGTAGCCGCCCGTCGCCTTTCGGGCGATTGTCATGGCAAGTTCGTTGGCGTCCGAGCCGGACTCGCCGAAGACGCTCTTCTCCAAGGGGGCGGGCATGATTTGCCCGATACGGTAGGCGAGTTCGATTTCCTTCACGTTGTAGTGGCTCGAATGAGCGTGGATCATCGTGTCGCACGCCTCTTTGATCGCCGCCACGACCGTGGGGTGATTGTGGCCGAGGGCCGCGCACATTTGACCCGAATTGAAATCGAGATAGTTCTTGCCGTTGACGTCGGTGACGACCGAGTCCTTGGCGGACGCGAAGACCGGGCCTTCGGCGGTCTTCTTGTCCATCCTCGCGCGGAAACTGTAGCGCTGGGCCTTGGCAAGAAGCTCCCGCTCGTCGTTGCTTCGCTCCACAACCATCGTCCGGCCCTCCTCTGATGCCTCAAGCTAATGCGGAAACGGTCGGATTGTCGACTCGGCGCCGCGATTTCCGACGCTGACAGGTCTCAGCGATTCGACCGATTCTGAGGAGCGGAAATGGTGACAGGCGCTGTGGGTCTAAACCGTCGTCACGCGCCGATAGAGGCTTTCATTAGCGAGGGCTCGCTCCGCAACCAACTTGGCGTTGGCGGGATTTGCCCAATCGCTCAGTCGAAAATGGCGCGATCCCTCCCGGTCGAGCTGTTCTTCCACAACGCGCCAGATCCTCGGAAAGGTTCCAACCCTCTTGTAGCAATGGCCGATTTCGACCCGCGGTGCAGTACTTCCACCCGACCGTTCGTAACTCTTCAAGGACGACCCTTCGCGCATCGCACACACCTTACGCATCGTCGAAGAGGATAGTCCCGCGCGCAGCGGCCGTGACCCGTCGCCGTGCTTCTTTGCCGATCGTCATGGCCCCCTGAACGTAGATCGCAACACCGCCTCGCGACAACGCCGAAACAGTCGCCACCAGCCCGTCGGCGGTGAGATCGCCTGCGAACAGAATGACCTCGCCGTTCTTCATGGTATCGTTGGTCTCCCGCCACGCCATTGTCGAACCACCGACCGACCTCTATCCGCCTTTGAGCGAATATTTTTCGCCTACGGCACACCGAATACCAAAGTTGAAACACCAACCAGATTGAGAAGCGCGATCAGGGCCAATCCCGTTACCGCGCCGATCACGAAAGTTTCCCATGCGAGCCGCATAGCACTTCCTCCGGCTACGCGACCGGCCTCGCTGACACCATTGCCAAATCTTGCGAAGCCCGTTGCCGCGTAATAGCCACGAATTTCCGGAGCAATGATCGTGCCACGCCGGCATATCCGGTTAGGCTATGCCAAGACCGGATTTGAAGGGTTCCGGGTACGCAGGCCAAGCGCGCCGAAGGAAGATTTTTTCGTTAACCATGTCCGCCCTTCCCCCCGCAGGGCGTGAAAGGGACGGCACTCGAATAATTGATTCGGGCTTCGGCGCGGCCCGCAAAGCGGCAGGGCCGAGGCCGGCTCCACGGTATGCGTTCAGGCGGGAAGCTCGCCCTCGCGCTTGAGCATTTCAATGGAATGTTCGAAGGCGGCCCTGGTTGCCGCGACGTCTTCGGGGCCATGGCTTGCCGAGACCACTCCGCCAATACGGCCGGTTACGTCGACGCCGTTGACCAGCATGGCGAGGCGCAGCTTGTTCGCGAGGTCGGTCGGCAGCGCCTTGAGTTCATCGTAGCTCACGGAGTAAGGGTCGAATTTTCCCGGAGATATCGCGCGACCTTTCGGGTTCATGAAGAGATGAAAGCCCGAGTAGGTCCCATATACCGCCCATGGCACGCCTTGACGCTCGAGTACCTCGTTGATCTCGCTTCGTATATTTGCGGCGGTGTCGTTGGCGCGTGTGCAAGCATCGCTCGTGCCGATGACTTCGAGTGCGGCGACACCGGCCGCGGCGGAGACAGGGTTCGCATTGTAGGTTCCGGGATGCTGGATTTTCTCCTGCCCTTGCCGGCGAGTCGCTGCGAAGTCGAGGCGATCGAGAATTTCCTTTCGCCCTGCGACGGCAGCACCCGGCAGCCCACCGGCGACGATCTTCGCGAAACTCGAAAGGTCCGGCCTCACGCCGAATGCGGCCTGAGCCCCGCCGGACGACACACGAAAGCCGGTGACCACTTCATCGAAGATGAGAACCACCCCATGCTTTTCAGTAAGGTCGCGAAGCTCCCGCACGAATTCGGGCCGCATCGGAACCAAACCGAACGACCCGCCGGTAGGCTCAAGAATGACCGCCGCGATATCGTCGTTTCCGGTGAGGCACGCACGCACCGCCTCAATGTCCCAAGGATCGAGCAGCATCACCTTGCCGGCGACCCCTTCCAGCACGCCTGGCGTCGCCGAGCCATCGAAATGGGACGCATAGCCCGATGTCATGTGGTCGTGCCAGCCGTGGAAATGCGTCTTGAAACGGACAAGCGTGTCGCGAGCCGTGAAAGCGCGAGCGAGGCGCACGGCCATCAGCGTTGCTTCCGTGCCCGAAGAGGTAAAGCGCACGCGCTCGGCCGAAGGCACCAGGCGTTGGATCGCTTCCGCCCATCGCACTTCCGCCTCGTGATTGGCGCCGAAATGCGTCCCCTTTTCGAGCGCCTGCCGCGTCGCCTCGATGACCTTCGGGTGGTTGTGCCCGAGGAGTAGCGCGCCATGGCCGCCGAAATAATCGACATAGCGATTGCCGTCGATGTCCCATTTGTGCGGCCCCTCTGCGCGATCGACGTAGATGCCGTAGGGCTCGACATAGCGCGCATCATGGGCGATACCACTCGGCAACAGCTCACTCGCTCGCTTTGCAAGCGTCGCCGAGCCCGGCGTCTTTTCCTTGTAAGACGCGACGATTCGCGAGTTGGTCAATCCAGAGTCCGCCATCTCATTCCTCCCGAAGCAACGCCCTTGCCAGTGTTCGGCGAACCGTCCCGCTCGACTAATAGCCGAGCTCGGTGTCGACCACGTTCCGCAGCGCTCGCCCTGCGCGGAACCGCTTCAGATTGTCGAAGAAGATATCGAGGCAACGGGCGACATAGACGCTCTCGTCGTCGACCGCGCAATGGGGACTGACGATCAGGTTCGGAACCGACCACATCGGTGAGTTGGGCGGCAGCGGCTCTTCGTAGAAAACGTCGAGGACAGCACCGGAAAGCTCTGCGTTGCGCAACTTCTCGACCAGCGCATCGTAGTCGACCACGCGCGCACGGCCGACGTTCGCGATGCCGGCGTGGCGCGGCAGGAGGTCGAGTTCGGCGCGTCCCAGCATGCCGCGCGTCTCGGGCGTGTGGGGCAACGTGACGACCACGAAATCGGCCTCAGGCAGGACTTTCCGCAGTTGCTTCGGCGTGAAGGTGCGGTCGAAGTGGCGGTGCGGTCGGCCGGAGCGGCTGACGCCAAGGACGCGCATGCCGAAGCGCTTGGCAAGCCGCGCCGTCTCCCCCCCGATGCTGCCCGTGCCCAAAACGATGACGGTCTTGCCCGCGACGGGCGTCGTGTAAATCTGCGTCCAACGGGCGGCCTTCTGGTTCGTGACGAAGGCAGGCACGCGGCTGTTGAGCATGAGGATCGCGGTCATGCCGTATTCCCCGCCCCGCGGCGCATGCACGCCGCTCGCGTTCGTCAGGGTAACGCCCGACGGTATATACGGAGCCAATTTCTCGACCCCGGCACTCGTCGACTGGACCCATTGGAGCCTGGGGGCGCGAGCGCGCAAGTTCGAAATGTCGAAATAGCCGACTGCCACGAGCACGTCGGCGTCCGCAACGCCCGCGTCGAATTTCGCGGGGTCGAACCCATAGCTCACCTTGAGGCCCGACAAGACGCCCGGAAAGCGCTTCGCCCCTTCACGAAAGCGCGCCTCGGTGACAAGCTGGGATTCGTCGGTCGCGGGATCGTGTTCCACATGCACGCGGAGCGGCCGATCCTGACGCGTGCGAATTTGCGGCCGGGCGGTCTTGGACGCCCCAGTCTTGGACGTCCCGGCCTTGGACCGGGCAGAAGTGCCACCTTTGACCCGGCTCTTTTTTGCGCCCGGCTTGCCGGGTACGATTTTGCGAGTGCCCGCCATGCTATCCACCCCATCGATTGCACGCCCGAGCCGGAGAAGGACCCCGGGAGTGGCGCGCACGTTAGAACGGTTTCGCCCGCAAGAGCTAGCCCACAAACGCGATGGCCTCGATCTCGACGAGCATTTCGGGATCGGCCAGCCTTGCCTCCACCGTCGTCCGCGACGGCGGGTCGGTCGGGAACACCTTGCGAAATTCCTCGTTCATGTCCTGGAAATAACGCTTGTCCGAAAGGTAGACCGTGCATTTGAGAACGTCTTGCGGCTTCGCCCCGCCCTTCGCAAGAACCGAGAGGACGTTACTCAGTGTCTGCCGGGTTTGGGCGTGGATGTCGCCCACGCCAACGACTTTCCCAGCGGCGTCCCAGGCGACTTGTCCCGCGGTGAAAATGAAGCCGCCCGCTTTCGTGCCGGGCGAATAGGGATAGCTCGGCCGCGGCTGGAAGGCGAGATTGTCTGGCGTCAGCACTTCCTTTGGCATCGTCGGCGATCCTCCGTCCTTTGGGGCGTCCTTGGACTTCTCATCTCACCAGGTATTTTTCGATCACGGCGGGATCGGGTTCGACACCGAGCCCCGGGGCCGTGGGCAAATATGCGTAGCCGCCCTTGATCTTCACCGGGTCCCTGGCGAGCTTGCGCGAAATCTCACTGGGCTCGACGCAATACTCCATCACGAGCGCGTTGGGAATGGCGCAGAGGAAATGTAGCGACGCGGCGGTGTTGATGTCGGTGGTGAAGTTGTGGTTGCACACTTTGCGGCCCAGGCGATGGGCGAGATCGGCGATCTTCATGGCTTGCGTGAAGCCGCAGCGCGTCAGGTCTACCTGTACGACGTCGATGCCGCCCTCCTCGATGAGGCGTGCGAAGCCGACGACGGTGCATTCTTCCTCCCCGGCGGCGATCTTTTGACTGCAGGCGGCCGAAACCTTTGCATAGCCCTGATAATCGTCGGGATGAAGCGGTTCCTCTATCCAGAAGAGGTTGTAGTCGGTGAAGAGCTCGGCACGCTGGATCGTCGTCTTCGCGTCCCACACGAGGCCGACGTCGAGCATCAGGTCGTTGTCGTCGCCGATTGCCTTGCGGATCGCATCGAGAAAGCGGCAATCGGTCTTAGGGTCGCGCCCGAACGGCTCCCAGCCGAATTTGACCGCACTATGCCCGGTGTCGATTGCGCGCTTGGCGCGCTCCGCAGTCGCTTCCGGCGTGAACTGGAACATGTTCGACGAATAAACCCGCATCCGCTCGCGCAAGGCGCCGCCGAGAAGCTGGCAAACCGGCTTCTCGAGGACCTTGCCCTTGATGTCCCATAAGGCGAGGTCGACGCCGGCCATCGCCTGGATCACGGCACCCTGGCGTCCGTAGTAAAGCGTGCTCTGGTACATCTTGTCCCAGAGTCGCGCCGTATCCATCGGATCTTCGCCGACCAGGAGCGACTTCAAGCCGGTCACAAGCGTATGGGAGTAGGGCGCCTCGATGATCGCCTTCGCGACCCAGGGGCAGCCGTCGACCTCGCCCCAACCGACGATTCCCGCGTCGGTGCTGACCCTCACCAGGAGTGCATCCTGGGAGCTATCGGTGCGTTTCTGGATTTCGGGAAGCCTCAGATAAATGGCCTCGACGTCGGTGATTTTCATTTCCCTATTCTCCCTGACAGTCGCCTCTTGCGGCGATTGCATCGCCACCTCGGCGGATGCACCGCACGGCACCCGGAATCATCGATGAGCCACGGCGATGTCGCGGTGCGATGACAGACGTCGGCGCGCCCGAGCGCGCGCGAAAGCGATATGCGTCAAGCGCCACCGATTCCCGGCCGCGTGTGAAGAAGCTCCGACTCCGCCGCGGCGATGCTCTCGCCGAGGATTTTGATCATCGCATCGACCTCATCGGCGGTCACAACGAGTGGTGGTGCGAATGCTGCGAAGTCGTTGCCGCATCTGAGGAGGAGACCCCGTTTGCGCGCTTGCCGTTCGACCGCTTTTCCGGGCCTGACCGCGAGCGGGAAGCGTTCGTGCGTATCGCGATTCTTGACGAATTCGACACCTTGCAATAGCCCAGCACCGCGCACATCGCCGATGATCGTAGAGCGCTCCGCCAGGCGGAGGAGCCCTTGACGTAAGCGCTCGCCCTGCCGGCGCGCATTGCCGACAAGGTCCTTTTCAATCAGTTGCGTCAGTGCTGCGATTCCCGCGGCACAGGCGACCGGATTGCCCGCGTAGGTATGGCCGTGGTGGAACTGGACGTTTTCCTCCTCCTCGCCATAGAAGGCCGACGCAATGCGATCGCGGATGAGTATCGCGGCGAGCGGTGCGTACCCCCCGCTCATCCCCTTGCCACAGCAAGTGATGTCGGGGATCGCCTTGAAATACTCGGACCCGAACATGGTGCCGAGGCGTCCGAATCCGGTGATGATCTCGTCA
>DASPOR010000113.1 GCA_035625915.1 Alphaproteobacteria bacterium
CTCGGTGCCGATCATGCCGGAGGCGTCGCTCTATTACAGCCCGCTTATCTATGCGCTGTCGGTCGTTGCGGTGATTTACACGTCGTTCGTGGCACTTGCCCAAGAAGATATGAAAAAGCTCATCGCCTATTCATCGGTTGCGCACATGGGCATCGTGACGATGGGGATTTTCGCGCTGACGCCCCAGGCACTCGAAGGGGCCATGATTCAGATGCTGAGCCATGGAGTCGTGTCAGCGGCACTCTTCCTCTGTGTCGGCGTCGTCTATGACCGCATGCATAGCCGCTTGATTGCGACCTATGGAGGGCTGGTCCATCGGATGCCGGTTTATGCCTTCGCCTTCATGATTTTCATGCTCGCTGCGGTGGGCGTGCCGGGGACGAGCGGATTCGTCGGCGAGTTCGTGACCCTCCTTGGCGTCTTCAAGGTGAATACCTGGGTGGCGACGTTGGGTGCGACGGGCATGATCCTGGGTGTCGCCTACATGCTCTGGCTCTATCGCCGCGTCATCTTCGGCGCGCTCACCAAGCCCGAACTCAAGGACATACTCGATTTGAGCCCGCGCGAGGTGGCGGTCTTCGCACCGCTCCTTGTCGTCGTGTTCTGGATGGGTATTTATCCGACCTCGTTCCTCGATCCGATGCACGCTTCGATTGGGCGCGTGATCGGCCAGTACAATGCAGCGCTCCACGCATCGAACGGGGAGACCATCCTTGCCCAGTTGCGGCGCTAGATCATGACCGATTCGGCATCACGTTCCAGGGGGCGGCCCACGTGAGTTATCTCGCCAACGCTCAACTCGCCTTTCCGGAAATCTGGCTTGCCGCGGTAGGCTTGTTGCTTCTCATGATCGGCGTGTTCAGCGGCGATCGCTCGACCCGTCTCGTTTCGTGGCTCGCGTTTGCGGCCTTCATTGTCGCCGGCGCCCTGGTCGTCGCCTATACCCCCGCGCGACCCGCGACGGTCTTCAGCGGGCTCTTCGTGGTCGATCGCTTCGGCGCCTTCATGAAGCTCCTCGTGCTTGCAGGCTCGGCTCTCGCGATCGTCATGTCGCTTGGCTTCAATGAGCGCGAGAATATGGCGCGCTTCGAATATCCCGTGCTGTTCATCTTTGCGACGGTCGGCATGCTGATGATGGTCTCCGCCAACGACCTGATCTCGCTCTATGTCGGCCTCGAACTGCAAAGTCTCGCGCTTTACGTCGTGGCGGCGTTCCATCGCGACTCCCTGCGCTCGACGGAGGCGGGCCTGAAATATTTCGTGCTCGGCGCCTTGAGTTCCGGGTTGCTGCTTTACGGTGCCTCGCTGATCTACGGCTTTGCGGGCACCACGCGTTTTGTCACGCTCGCGACACAGTTCTCGACCGGCGGCATGCCGACCTCGATCGGCGTCGTCATCGGTATCGTATTCGTGGCGGCTGGACTTGCCTTCAAGGTTTCCGCCGTCCCGTTCCATATGTGGACGCCTGACGTGTATGAAGGTGCGCCGACCCCCGTCACCGCCTTTTTCGCGGCGGCACCGAAGATCGCGGCGTTGGCATTGTTCGTCCGGGTCTTGGTCGGTCCATTCGGACAGCTTGTCGGCCAATGGCAGCAGATCATCATCGTCATATCCATCGCCTCGATGGCGCTTGGCGCCTACGCGGCGATCAACCAAAAGAACATCAAGCGGCTCATGGCGTACAGCTCGATCTCGAATATCGGCTACGCCCTCGTCGGCCTCGCCGCCGGCAACGAAGTGGGCGTTCAAGGCGTCATGATCTACATGGCGATTTATCTTGCCATGGTGAGCGGTGCGTTTGCGTGCATTCTGTGCATGCGCGAAAAGGGTCGCATGATCGAGGGAATCGACGACCTTGCCGGCCTTTCGAAGACGCAGCCGGTGCTGGCGCTTGGCCTCGCGATCTTCATGTTCTCGCTCGCCGGCGTGCCCCCGCTCGCAGGGTTCTTCGGCAAGGTTTACGTTTTCCTCGCGGCGATCGAGGCGAAACTCTACACCCTTGCCGTGATCGGCGTGCTTACGACCGTGGTCGGTGCTTACTATTACGTGCGGATCGTCAAGGTTATGTATTTCGACGATGCGACCCTCCGCTTCGATCGCCCGATCGGCGCCTCGCTATCCACGGTTTTGACCGTGACCGGCGTCTTCACGCTCCTTTTCTTCGTCTACCCCGCACCGATCCTGGCCGGCGCCAAGATTGCGGCGGCCGCACTCTTTCCGGGATGAGTCCGCACGTCCGGCTGCCGGCCGGCTATCGTCTTTTGACGTTCGACTGCCTGGACAGCACGAATGAGGAAGCCAAGCGGCAGGCTGCCGCTGGGGCGGTGGACCGAACGCTGGTTTGGGCCCGGGCGCAGAACGCGGGGCGCGGGCGCTTCGGACGCCCGTGGGCCTCGCCTCCCGGGAATTTGTATCTTTCGATGGTTCTGCGGCCCGATTGTCCGGCACGGCAAGCGGTTCAACTCGGCATGGTCGCTGCCGTAGCCGCCGGCGAAGCGCTCCACGCACTCTGCGATCGGGCAACCGTAAAGCTCAAATGGCCGAACGACGTGCTTCTGAATGGTGCAAAGGCGTGCGGCATTCTCCTCGAATCGTCCGCGAGCCAGCAAGGTTCGCTCGACTGGCTCGTGCTCGGCATCGGCATCAATGTCGTAAGTTTCCCCGAGGCGACGGGTTTTCCAGCGACCTCGCTCAACGCAATTTGCCCCACATCGATCACAGTCGAACGAACGCTCGCAACGTTCGTTGAGGCTTTCGCCCGCGAGTTCGATCGCTGGCACCGCCTGGGGCTCGAGCCCATCCGGGCGGCCTGGCTCTCACGGGCTTGGCGGCGTGGGGAGATAATTCAGGCGCGCCTTGAAAACGAGGTTCTCGAGGGGCGCTTTCGCGATATCGATGAGAGCGGCGCGCTGTTGCTCGAAATCGAGGGTGGCGCCTTCCGACGCATAACCGCCGGCGACGTCTTTGCGCTTCCCGTGACGGCGTGAGGTCCCCATGTTGCTCGCTATCAACTGCAACAACACGAACACCGTCTTCTCGGTATGGGCCGAAGGAAAGATGCGCGGTGTCTGGCGCACGGCGACGGACCTTCAGCGGACGGCGGATGAGTACGTGGTCTGGCTGGACCATCTCATGGGTATCGACAAGCTCTCGCGAGAAAAGATTTCGGGCACCATCGTTGCATCCGTCGTTCCCGAGGCGGACTTCAATCTTAAACGGCTTTGCAAGCGCTATTACAAAAGCGCACCACTCATGGTCGGCGAACCGGGCCTCGATCTGGGCGTCGAGGCGCTTGTCGATCGGCCCGAGGAAGTCGGAGCCGATCGCCTCGTGAACACCGTAGCCGCTCACGATCGATATAAAGCGCCACTGATCGTGGTCGATTTCGGCACGGCGACGACGTTCGACGTCATCGACAAGGACGGCAACTATTGCGGCGGCGTGATCGCGCCGGGGATAAATCTCTCGCTCCGTGCGCTCCATATGGCCGCTGCCAAACTGCCCAGCGTGCGCATCGAGCGCACGGCCAAGGTGATCGGCAAAAGCACCATTCCGTGCATGCAGTCGGGCATATTCTGGGGCTATGTCGGCCTGATCGAAGGCTTGGTTGCGCGCATCAAGGAGGAATGGGGCGAGCCAATGGGCGTGGTGGCGACCGGCGGCCTGGCACCCCTCTTCGAAGGGGCGACGAATGCGATCGAGCGTGTCGACGACACACTGACGCTTTGGGGATTGTGGCTCATCTACCGGCGGAATCGTGGATGAAAAATAAGAAGGGTGCGGGGATCGTCGCATCGGAATCCTCGGCTGCGCGCGAGCCGCTGCCCGTCGCGCCGGAGGGACTTCTGTTCGTCCCGCTTGGCGGTGCGGGCGAGATCGGGATGAACCTCAACGTCTATGGGTTCGACGGACGCTGGGTCATCGTCGACCTTGGGATTACGTTCGGCGATGACCGCATGCCGGGTGTCGAAGTCGTCATGCCCGATCCCGCGTTCGTCGTCGAGCGGCGCGAGCAATTACTCGGCATCGTGCTGACGCACGCCCACGAAGATCATATCGGCGCCGTACAGTATCTTTGGCCCCAACTGCGCTGCCCTATCTACGCGACGCCGTTCACCGCCTCTATCCTGCGCCGCAAGCTTGCGGAGACCGGCATTCTCGATGAGGCCGAGATCACGATTGTCCCGCTCTCGGGGCGGTTCACGCTCGGTCCCTTCGAATTCGAGCTCATCACCCTCACGCACTCGATCCCCGAGCCGAACGCTGTCGTGATCCGGACTCCCCTCGGTACCGTGCTTCACACGGGCGATTGGAAGATCGATCCGGACCCGCTCGTCGGACCCGTGACCGATTCAGCGGCACTCCGTCACGTCGGCGAGGAAGGTGTCCTCGCCATGGTGTGCGACTCGACGAATGTGCTGCGCAGCGGCACCTCGGGCTCGGAGGCGGATTTGCGCAGGAGCCTGGTAGAGCTTGTGGCGCGCGCACCCCAGCGCGTCGCGATTGCGTGTTTCGCCTCGAACGTGGCGCGCCTCGAAACGGTCGCCAAAATCGCCGAGGCCAACGACCGTCACGCAGCACTCGTTGGCCGCTCCCTTTGGCGCTTTTACGAGGCCGCCCTCGAGAACGGCTATCTCCAGGATATTCCGCGTTTTCTCGGCGATGCCGAGGCGGCCTTTCTGCCGCGCGACAAAGTGGTGCTCGCCATGACCGGAAGCCAGGGTGAGCCTCGTTCGGCCCTTGCGCGCGTCGTCGCTGGCGAGCACCCCCACATAACGCTCGAGGCCGGCGATACCGCGATCTTCTCCTCGCGCATCATTCCGGGGAACGAGCGTGCGATCTTCCGCCTTCAGAGCGGATTGGCCCGCCTTGGCGTCGCGATCGTCACCGAGCACGACGAGTTCGTGCACGTCTCCGGACACCCGGCGCGCGACGAACTTGCCGAGATGTATGCCTGGGTGCGTCCCCAAATTGCCATTCCGGTTCATGGCGAAGCGCGGCACTTGATCGAGCATGCCCGCTTCGCGCGGGAATGTCAGGTGCGCGACGTCGTTGTGGTGACGAACGGCGACATCGTGCAACTGGCGCCGGGCCCCGCAGCCGTCGTCGGCCAGGCGCCCTTTGGCCGCCTGGCGCTCGATGGGACGGCACTCGTTCCCGCGAACGGTACGGCGGTCAAAAGCCGTGCGCGCATGTCATGGCACGGCGCCGCGGTCGCTACGATCGTCATCGATCGAGCCGGCGGGTTGGTGACGGAGCCGCAATTAGCGCTCCCCGGTCTTGTGGACGACGAAGGAACGGGCGGACTCGTCGTCGAGGCGGTCCGCGCAATCGTCGAGGCGGTAGAGGATCTGCCCAAGCCCGCGCGTGAGGACGATGGCGCAATCCGCGAGGCGGTCAGGCTCGCAATCCGCCGACACGTCCGGCTTGCTCGCGGCAAGAAACCGTCAATCGAGGTGCATCTCGTGCGTATATAGTAGCCGAGCCGAAAAGGGAGGGATCAGCGAGGGTCAAATGATCGGCAGACTCAATCATGTGGCAATGGCCGTGCCCGACTTGGCGGCGGCGACAGCCCTTTACCGCGACACGTTCGGGGCCAAGGTGTCTCGCCCTGTCGATATGGCGGCGCACGGCGTTACAACCGTTTTTGTCGAATTGCCGAACACGAAGATCGAGCTTCTGCATCCGCTCGGGCCGGATTCGCCGATTGCATCCTTTCTCGCGCGCAACCCCGCGGGCGGCATCCATCACGTCTGCTATGAAGTCGCCGACATCCGTGCCGCGCGGGACAAGCTCAAAGCCCAGGGCATGCGCGTACTCGGCGATGGCGAGCCGAAGATCGGCGCCCACGGCAAGCCCGTGTTGTTCCTTCATCCCAAGGACTTCTGCGGCACTCTTGTCGAACTCGAGGAAGTCTAGGCATGACGGTATTCGAAGGGCTTGTCTCCTTCATCATCATCTGGTGGCTCGTTCTCTTCATGGTGCTCCCGTGGGGCGTGCGGGTCCCCGATGCCGTTGAACGCGGCCACGCGACGAGCGCTCCGGCAAAGCCCAGGCTGTGGCTGAAAATGGCCGTAACGACCGGTATTGCGATCGTTCTTTGGGGCATCGCCTATTGGCTCGCAGCTTCCGATCTGATCTCGTTCAGGGAAGGCTGAAGGAGTGAACGCCTTGTCCGGCTATTGCGATATAGCACCCGGTCATCCCTGGCACGGGCCTTACCACGACCTGGAATACGGCTTCCCACTCGACAACGAGAGCGAGCTTTTCGAACGCCTCGTGCTCGAGATCAATCAAGCCGGGCTCAACTGGCTCACCATGCTCAAAAAACGCGAAGCATTTCGCCACGCCTTTCACGGCTTCGAGGTTGACCGTGTCGCGCGCTATGGCGCACGGGATGAGGCGCGCCTTCTGAACGATACCGGCATCGTGCGCAACAAACTCAAGGTCGCCGCGACGATCGAGAATGCAAAACGCATCCGGCACTTGCGAAAAAGTCACGGTTCTTTTGCCGCTTGGCTCGCAGCACAGCATCCCTTGGAAAAAGCCGAATGGGTCAAGCTCTTCAAGAAGACGTTCGTCTTCACCGGTGGCGAGATCACGGGCGAGTTCCTGATGTCGATCGGCTATTTGCCCGGAGCGCACCGAGAGGATTGTCCGATTTTCAAGCGGATCCGGAAGATCGGGGCGCCATGGATGCGCGTTTGACGCAGACATCGCCTTCGGGCGAAAAAGAATGGCAAGGACCCTGGGGAGGGCCTTGCCATAATGCATCGGGTTGCTGCGGGTTGTGGTTTGGTTTTGAGCGGTTGAGTTTATTTGCACCCGACGCTTTTTTGGTTTTTCCTCGCTACACTTGGGCCGCTCGTGTGCTTTTCCCGGGGTTTTGAGTTACCCCTTCTTGCAACTCGGGGACACGATGCATTGGCCCGCTTTCGGCGACGTGGGCGACCCGAGGGCAGCCCATTCGCGCTATTCCTTATGACTGAAGCTAAATATTTATGCAACAAAAAATCGCAATGATCGCGGCCACTTGCTGAGATATTTGGCAATCGATCTCACCATGCGCAAATTGCAACACCTTAATGTTTGCTTAAGGGCGACCTAATACTCTCAAGGCATGACGGGGCGCATCTTCCTGCTCGTGACGGTTGTTCTTCTTGCAGCGGGACACGCCTCGGCGGAAACGATCAGGGCAACGCGCGAAACCTGCGCCAGCCTTGTGGAACATGTTCCTGGCCCCGATGTGACATACCAGCCGGGCGTTGACGTGAACGGCCAGCCCGTAGCACCCGCGGACATGCCGGGAAGTCCCCAAATCACGGTGCCCGACGAATTTTCGATCGAGATCACCGCCAATCTCGGCCGACGGCTCGGTATCCCTGCCAACCCCAACAATTTCCAATCGAAAGCCGACATCGGGGTGCTGTCCTACAAGGACGGCAAGGCATATTTCAATGGCCAGCCCCTGGAGGACCCCGACGCCGCCGCCTTCGCCGATGCCTGCCGGAGGATCATGGCCGGTCAGTAAGGAGATCGACGGATCTGGCATTCCGTCGTCCGAGCGGCTCCGTCCTTAAATATCGTCCTTTTGGGCGTGCGTACGAAAGTGCCGCACGCTCTCCCCGCGGTTCCAGCGATTACTTCCGGCCGGAACCACGCAGGGAAGATGACTTCGGAATGAAAACGCCCGCCACGGTTCGGTTCCGGGCGGGCGCAACAATCGAATATGAAGCAAGCTATATACTTGAGTTGCACCTCGGTCAAGGGGGATTTTTTCAATGCGAAAATTTTTCCCCAAACCGCCCAGACCTGGGGGTGCCTTCGTCCACATCGCGCAAAGTTGCGCCACACGCGATGGGCGGCTCCGTTGCCGCGCGGGCTGAAGAACGACAAAATCCGGACACTTCACGGGGATCGCGGAGGATGTCGACCCAGGCGTTTCATCGAGATCGGCCAAACAAGCGCCATTGCTATGGTGGAAGCCATAGCCTAAATTCCGGCGCACCGGTCGAGGCCCCGGGTGTCGCGCAATCGGCCATGTCGAGAAGAGGCGAGAATGCGTCTTTCGGTCTTTTTCATGCCGACCCTCAAGGAGACCCCGACGGAGGCGCAAATCGTCTCCCATCGCCTCATGTTGCGCGCGGGCATGATCCGTCAGACAAGTGCCGGAATTTACGCCTGGCTGCCGCTCGGCTTTCGCGTCCTCAAAAAGATCGAGCAGATCGTGCGGGAGGAACAGGACGCCGCGGGTTGCCAGGAGCTTCTCATGCCGACGATCCAGTCGGCCGATCTTTGGAAGGAGTCGGGCCGCTACGAGGATTATGGCAAGGAAATGCTGCGCATCGAGGACCGGCACGAACGTCCGATGCTCTATGGTCCGACCAATGAGGAGGTGATCACGGACATTTTCCGCAACTCGGTCAAAAGCTACCGCGACCTGCCGAAGCTCCTCTATCACATTCAATGGAAATTCCGCGACGAGGTGCGGCCGCGCTTTGGCGTGATGCGCGGACGCGAATTCCTCATGAAGGATGGCTATTCCTTCGACATCGACTTCGCGAACGCAAAACGCTCCTACAACAGGATGTTCGTCTGCTACCTGCGCACCTTCGCGCGCATGGGCCTGAAAGCGATCCCGATGGCGGCGGAAAGCGGCCCGATCGGCGGCGACATGAGCCATGAGTTCATCATTTTGGCGTCGACCGGCGAGAGTGCGGTCTATTGCCATCGCGATTTCGTCGAGTTCGACGTTCTCGGCAGCACCCTCGACTATGAAGGCGAGCTCGAGCCCGTCGTGCAGCATTGGACGAGCCTTTACGCCGCCACCGACGAGA
Organism: Alphaproteobacteria bacterium; assembly: GCA_035625915.1. Classification (NCBI taxonomy): domain Bacteria; kingdom Pseudomonadati; phylum Pseudomonadota; class Alphaproteobacteria; species Alphaproteobacteria bacterium. The sequence continues at coordinate 8,838 of DASPOR010000113.1, forward strand.
AGCACGATCCGGCCGCTTTCGCGCGGATTCCGCCGGAGAAACGCGTCGAGGCGCGCGGGATCGAAGTCGGCCACATTTTCTATTTCGGCACCAAATATTCCGATCCCCTGCGCGCCCTCGTGACCGGTTCCGACGGCAAGGAAGTGTGCGTGCACATGGGCTCCTACGGGGTCGGCGTGTCGCGCCTCGCGGGTGCGATCATCGAAGCGAGCCACGACGAAAACGGCATCATCTGGCCCGAGCCGGTCGCACCCTTCAAGGTCGGCCTCATCAACCTGAGGCCGGGCGATGCCGATTGCACCGAGGCGTGCGATGCGATCTATGCCGAGCTTCGCGCGAATGGGGCCGATACGCTCTATGACGACCGCGACACGAGTGCCGGGGCCAAGTTCGCCGATATGGACCTGATCGGCTTGCCGTGGCAGCTCATCGTCGGCCCGCGCGGGCTCAAGGGCGGAATCGTCGAACTCAAATCGCGTCGGAGCGGGGAGCGGCAGGAGCTTTCGCGCGAGAGTGCCTTGGCACGGCTCGTCGGCTAGGCGGCAGGGCATGCCTTTCTCGACTTTCGAGCGTATGGTCGCGATGCGCTATCTGCGTGCGCGGCGGCAGGAAGGTTTCATATCCGTCATCGCCGGCTTTTCCTTCATCGGCATTTTCCTGGGCGTTGCGGTGCTCATCGTGACGCTCGCGGTCTTCAATGGCTTTCGCGAGCAGATGATCACGCTCATCCTCGGCGTGAACGGCCATCTCTCGGTGCAAAGCCAATCCTATTCTCTCGGGAATTACGATGCACTGGCGGCACGTCTGCGTGGCCTGCCGAATGTCGTCAGCGTGACACCTCTTGTCGACGGTCAGGCGATGGTGACCGCGCACACCAGTTCCAGCGGCGCCGTCGTGAAGGGTATTAAGCCGGACGACCTCAAGGCGCTTCACATAATTTCGGGCAACCTCGTCGACGGATCGCTCGACGCCTTCGATGACGACGCGGTTGTCATCGGGTATCGGCTTGCCAGCCAGCTCGGCGTGACGGTCGGCGGGCAGATCACGCTCATCACGCCGGAGGGCGCGGTGACGGCCTTCGGCACCGTGCCGCGAATGAAGACGTATCACGTCGTCGCAATCTTCAACGTCGGGATGTCGCTCTACGACAGCACATTCGTCTACATGCCGCTCGAAGCGGCACAGGTCTACTTCAAGCTTCCAAACGCTGTCAGCGAGCTCGAGGTGCGCCTCGACGACCCGGAGCGGGCCGAGGCGATGGCGGGTCGGATCTTGAGTGCTTCGGGGCCCGGCGTCCGCGCCGTTCCCTGGCAGCGCGCCCAGGCAAGCTATTTCAATTTCATCCAGCTCCAGCGCAACCTTTACGCCCTGGTTGTGACGCTCGTGATCGTGGTTGCCGCGTTCAACATCATCTCGGGCCTCATCATGCTCGTGAAGGACAAGGGGCGCGACATCGCGATTTTGCGCACGATGGGGGCCACGCGCGGCATGATCATGCGGGTCTTTTTCCTGAGCGGCATGAGCATCGGCATTGTCGGCACCATCCTTGGCGTCGTCGCGGCGCTTTTGTTTGCCGACAACATCGAGGCGATTCACCGATGGCTCGAAAGTGCCACGGGGCAGAACCTCTTTCCCGCCGAGTTTTTCTATCTCACCCAGCTTCCGGCCAAGGTCGAGCCGCACGAGGTGGTCCTCGTCGTCCTCATGAGCCTCGGCCTCGCGTTTCTCGCATCGATCTATCCGGCCTGGCGTGCGGCGCGCCTCGATCCGGTCGAGGCGCTACGCTATGAGTGACGCAACCGCTCCCAAGCCGAACGCCCCTTCGCTTGCACTCCAGGATATCGTGCGCACTTATCGCCAGGGCTCCGAACGGCTCGAAGTGCTGCGTGGTGCGGGACTGGAGGTGAGGGCAGGCGAAGTCGTGGCCCTCGTCGGTCCCTCCGGCGCGGGTAAGTCGACCCTTCTGCATCTCGCCGGCCTGCTCGAGCGACCCAATGGTGGGGATGTGACGATCGAGGGATATTCTTGCGGCGGGTTGAGCGATGACGCGCGCACCGCGATCCGCCGCAGCTATCTCGGCTTCGTCTACCAGTTCCACCACCTGCTGCCGGAGTTTTCAGCGCTCGAGAACGTGATGCTGCCCCAGATGATCGCCGGCCAATCGCGGCGGGCCGCGAGAAAGCGCGCAACCGAGCTTCTGGCCATCATGGGCCTCGCGGGTCGGGCGAGCCATCGCCCGGCACGCCTCTCGGGCGGCGAGCAGCAACGCGTCGCAATCGCACGCGCTGTCGCCAATGGGCCACGCATCCTGCTCGCCGACGAGCCGACCGGCAATCTGGATCATCATACCGCCGACGCCGTGTTCGCCCAGCTCTTCACCCTCGTCCGCGACTCGGGCCTGGCAGCACTGATCGCGACCCACAATCTCGAACTGGCGCGGCGAATGGACCGTGTCTTGGAGCTGAAGGACGGGACGATCGTCAGTGCATCGCTTTCATAATTGACATATAACGGTGTCGAACGTACTCGGAGCGCAATTTCCGATGACGTCTTAGAAACCACGATGCCTCACGCCGATTTCGTTCATCTCAGGGTTCATTCGGCTTATTCGCTCTCGGAAGGGGCGATCAAGATCAAGGCGCTCGTCGAGCTGGCCAAAACGAGCGCCATGCCGGCCGTGGCGATCACCGATAGCGGCAATCTCTTCGGGGCACTCGAGTTTGCGCTGACCGCGGAGGCCGCGGGGATTCAGCCGATCGTCGGCTGCCAGCTCGCGGTGCGCCGCGAGGACCACGAGGTCAAGGCGGGTGCCGGAGCGCCAAAGCCGGACCAGCTCGTGCTGCTCGTCAAGGATGCCGCAGGCTACCGGGCACTTCTGAAGCTCGTGAGCAAGGCGTTTCTCGAGAGTCCGACGGGAGAAGTGCCGCAAGTAACCCTCGCCGACATTGCCGCGCAGAGCGAGGGCCTGATCGCACTCACCGGCGGCGCTGGGGGTGCCGTCGGTCGGCTCCTGGCCGAGGGGCAGGGACCCGCGGCCGAAGCGATGCTTCTGGCCCTTGCGCGAATTTTCCCGGACCGGCTCTATGTCGAGCTGCAGCGTCACGGCCTGCCGGTCGAGGGCCGAATCGAAAGCGCACTCCTCGATCTCGCCTACAAGCACGACGTACCGCTCGTCGCCACCAATGAAGCGTACTTCGCCGACGACGGCATGTACGAGGCGCACGACGCGCTGATCTGCATCGCCGAGGGCGCTTATGTCTCCGAGCCCGACCGACGCCGGCTCACACCCGAGCATCGATTCAAATCGGCCGCGGAGATGCGCGCCCTCTTCGCCGACATACCCGAGGCGATCGACAACACCCTCACGATTGCGCGGCGCTGTGCCTTCTACCCCAAGGCGGAGAAGCCGATTCTGCCGCCCTTTCCCGTCGAAACCGGACGTGACGAGAACGCCGAGCTTGACGCCCAGGCGGGGGAGGGGCTCGAACGACGCCTCGCTGCCCAGGTCTTCATGCGGGATATGGACGAACCGCGGCGCGCCGCGGCGGCGAGGCCCTATCGGGAGCGCCTTCGCTACGAGCTCGACATGATCGGCCAGATGGGATTTGCCGGCTACTTCCTCATCGTTGCCGATTTCATCAAGTGGGCGAAATCCCAAGGAATTCCCGTGGGACCGGGGCGCGGTTCGGGGGCCGGGTCGGTCGTCGCATGGTCGCTGACGATCACCGATCTCGA
>DASPOR010000114.1 GCA_035625915.1 Alphaproteobacteria bacterium
GTGGAATTGCGGCTTAACAATGTAGGTCATGACATTACCTTGCGCAGCGGTTTCACCTTGACAGCCCCGAGTTGGTCGGCGATTGCGTTGGCGACAAAACGGGCGGTGATCGGCGTGCCATCGAAGTGCAGCACCGGCACCAGGCAGGCCGGATCGATGGCGCACTCGTTGACGAGGAGGGTGCGCAGCTGCGCGTCGCGATTCTGCTCGACCACGAAAACCAAATGGTGGTTGGCGACAAAGTCGGCAACATCGTGGTGAAAGGGAAAGGCGCGCACGCGGAGTTGGTCAAGGTGATCGCCATGGGCCGCCAAGAGTCCAAGGGCTTCGTCCATGACCAGGCTCGTCGAGCCGTAGTAGAGCACGCCAAAAGGCGTCGACTGCTGCGCGGTACGGAGCACCGGTCGCGGTACGATCTCCTTGGCGGTCTCGAATTTGCGCAACAGTCGTTGCATGTTGTCGGCGTAGGGACTGCCCTCTTCGGTGTAGCGTGCGTAGCGATCCCGCGAGGTTCCCCGCGTGAAAAACGAGCCCTTGGTCGGATGCGTGCCCGGATAGGTCCGGTACGGGATGCCGTCGCCGTCGACATCAAGATAGCGGCCGAACCGGTCGATGCTTTCGAGCTCTTCGGCGCTTAGCACCTTGCCGCGGTCATAGCGCCGCGTGTCGTCCCAGGTGAGCGGGCGGCAGAGGCGCCGGTTCATGCCAATGTCAAGGTCGAGCATGACGAAAACCGGGGTCTGCAAGCGATCGGCCAGATCGAACGCCGACGCCCCGAATTCGAAGGCTTCGGCCGGATCCTCAGGAAACAGCAGCACGTGCTTGGTGTCGCCGTGTGACGCATAGGCCGCGCTGAGAATATCGGATTGCTGAGTCCGGGTCGGCATGCCCGTCGAGGGCCCCGCGCGCTGTACATCGAAGATCACCGCGGGGATTTCGGCAAAATACGCGAGCCCCAGGAATTCCTGCATCAACGAAATGCCAGGTCCCGAGGTGGCGGTGAAAGCCCTTGCCCCGTTCCAGCCGGCGCCGATCACGATCCCAATGGACGCCAGCTCGTCCTCGGCCTGGATGATGGCATAGCGGTGTTTGCCGGTGTCAGGATCAATCCGCAGGCGCTCGCAGTGCCGTGTGAAGGCTTCGGCCAGCGAGGACGAAGGCGTGATCGGATACCACGCGCACACCGTCGCCCCGCCATAGACGGCGCCAAGCGCGGCGGCCGTGTTGCCCTCGATATAGATGCGGTCACCGACGGCGTCCGCGCGGCGAACTTGCAGATCGATCGGGCAGGTCAAATTCGTCAGTGCGTAGTCGCGGCCGATATGCAACGCCTTAATGTTGGGCGCGACCAGTTTGGCGTTGCCCTTGAATTCCTCGCCGATGAGCTTTTCAAGCTCTTTGACGTCCATATCGAGCAACGCCGTCAGCGCTCCGACATACATGATGTTCTTAAACAACTGCCGCTGGCGCAGGTCGGAATATTCGCGATTGCAAATGGCGGTCAGCGGAATGCCGATCACGACGACGTCGTCGCGAAACCGCCAGTCGGGAATCGGCCGTGTCGAGTCATAAAGCAAATAGCCGCCGGGCTCGATCACGGCGACATCCTTGTCCCAGGTCTGCGGGTTCATCGCGACCATCAGGTCGACGCCGCCCCGGGTTCCAAGATGACCGGCAGCCGAGATCCGGACCTCGTACCATGTTGGCAGCCCCTGGATGTTCGAGGGAAAGATGTTGCGGGGCGCGACCGGAACCCCCATGCGTAACACCGCACGGGCGAACAGCTGATTGGCGCTCGCAGAGCCTGAGCCGTTGACGTTGGCAAAACCAACGACGAATTCGTTTACGCTTTTGATCGGCATGCCTCACCTGCGGGCGTTGTTGTCAGAAGGAATTTTTGCATGTCCCAGGCACCGGTCGGACATCGTTCCGCGCACAGGCCGCAATGCAGACAAACGTCTTCATCCTTAACCATCACCCGGCCGGTCTTGAGGCCATCGCTGACATAGAGGCTCTGGCTGAGATTGTTGGCAGGCGCTTTGAGGCGCGTGCGCAGATCAGCCTCCTCCCCGTTGGTCGTGAAGGTGATGCAGTCCATCGGGCAGATGTCGACGCAGGCATCGCATTCGATGCAGAGCGGGCCCATAAAGACCGTTTGCACGTCGCAATTGAGGCAGCGCTCCGCTTCGGCGAGCGCCAGCTTCTGGTCATAGCCAAGCTCCACTTCCGTGCGAATGTCGCGCAACGCGATCTCTTTGTCGCGCAGCGGGACGCGGTAGCGTTTGTCGGGCGATATGTCGTTGTCATAGCTCCATTCGTGAATCCCCATCTTCTGACCGAGCAGGGTCACCAACGGGGAGGGACGATCGGCGATGTCTTCGCCATGGCAGAATTTGTCAATCGAAATCGCCGCGTCATGGCCGTGAGCCACCGCCCAGATGATATTCTTGGGCCCGAAGGCGGCATCACCCCCAAAGAAGACCCCCGGCCGAGTCGATTGCATGGTTTGGGGATCAATCTTAGGCATCCCGTGGCGATCGAATGCGAGGCCGATGTCGCGTTCGATCCACGGAAAGGCGTTTTCCTGACCGACCGCGACCAGCACATCATCACATGGCAGATGCACGTCACTCTCGCCGGTTGGCACCAGCGTGCGCCGGCCGTCGGCATCACGCTCCGCCCGCACCTTCTCAAATAAGACACCGGTGAGGCGATTGCCCTCGTGGGTGAAGGCCTTCGGCACCATGCAATTGAGGATCGGAATGCCCTCGTGAATGGCATCCTCTTTTTCCCACGGCGAGGCCTTCATGTCCTCGAAGCCCGAGCGGACGACCACGGTGACGTCGCTGCCACCCAGTCGACGCGAGGAGCGGCAGCAATCCATCGCGGTGTTGCCCCCGCCCAAGACGATGACGCGGCGGCCAATGGAACTGATATGACCGAACGAGACACTGGAGAGCCAGTCGATGCCAATATGGATGTGTGCCGCCGCCTCCTTGCGGCCAGGCACATCAAGGTCGCGGCCACGCGGTGCGCCGGAGCCCACGAACACCGCATCATACTCTTCGGCTAGGAGCGCCTTGAGGCTGTCGATGCGCTCTCCACCGCGGAACTCAATCCCCAGATCAAGGATGTAACCGACTTCTTCATCGAGCACCGAATCGGGTAGCCGAAACTTGGGGATCTGGGTTCGCATCATGCCGCCCGCTCCCGGATCCTGATCAAACACCACAATGTGATAGCC
>DASPOR010000115.1 GCA_035625915.1 Alphaproteobacteria bacterium
TCGCGCTTTATGCGGAGGACCCCGGCGCTGGATCAGATTTCGGCACACGACCCGGCGACACGGTCGGCCTTGAAATCGCTTCGGAGGGCGACGGCAAGCGCTTTCACTATATTCCGGGCTGTGCATCGATGCCGCCAGAACTCGCGGAACGAATCGAAGGCGAAGAACTCGTGTTCTTCGATGGGACACTTTGGCGCGACGACGAAATGATTGCGACAGGACTCGGCATCAAAACGGGCACCCGCATGGGGCACATGAGCGCTTCGGGTCCGACGGGCACAATCGCAGCCATGTCGCGACTCGGCGTCAAGCGAAAAATCTTCGTACACATCAACAACAGCAACCCGATGATCCTTGACGACTCGCCGGAACGGGCAGAAGCGCTGGCGGCCGGCTGGGAAGTGGCGCATGACGGCTTGGAGATCGCATTGTGACGCCGATGCGCCCCGCTGGTATCCCGGGCAATTCGACCGAAGCAGTGAAAACCGGATCGATGAGTGCGTTGGCGGCTGCGATATCGGTACGAGAGACAAGCCATGTCGTACTGACGTGCAACCGCATTCGCCCGGCGCGTTGTACTCGATGATCGATGTCGATACCATATCGCGTATCGTTCGACGCGTTGCCGAGGACGAAATCTTGCCGCGCTACCGCGCGCTCGGCAAAGATGAGGTGCGGCAAAAATCGGGTCCCATGGATTTGGTCACTGCCGCCGATATCGCGGCGGAACGTGCGCTTGCTCAGCACCTCTTGCGCGAGTTTCCGGACACGCTCGTGGTCGGTGAGGAGGCCGCGACGGAGGACCCCTCGCTTCTCGATGTTATTTCAAAGGAAACACCGGTCTGGCTTTTGGACCCGATAGACGGGACACTCAACTTCGCCCATGGCCGGCGCGGTTTCGGCATCATCGTCGCTTACCTCGTGGCTGGCAAAACCATCGCCGGGTGGATCCACGATCCGCTTGAAAACGTCACGGTTACCGCGGTGAAGGGCGGAGGTGCTTGGTGCGGTGTCGAACGAATGCGGGTTTCGGATGCCGCACCGCTCTCGCAAATGATCGGGGCCGCCTACGGCGAGTTTTCCGGTGGAGTCCCTGCGGGCGACATCCTAATGCGTTCCGGTCAGGTTGGAGCCTTGCGAAACGCCATGTGTGGTGCCGTGGACTACATCGAGATCGCGCGGCAGCAAAAGCAATTTTTTCTTTCACCTCGCTCATTGCCTTGGGATCACGCGGCGGGCGTGCTCATCATGACAGAGGCCGGCGGTGTCGCCAGATTTCTCGATGGCGCTGAATACGATACGGCGATTCCGGACCGCCAGATTCTCGCCGCCACGGATGAGCCTTCATGGCGTGCATTGCAGGCGCTGCTTTTGCCCGCCGCGCGTGGCCCGCGTCGGGACCAATGATCCAAAATCCAGCGGCTCGCGAGGAATAATCGCCGCACTTCACAGGTCTCAAAATCGTGCGATCGAGTCCAAGGCTGATCGAAGGCGATCGTAACACTCCAGCCAAATGGGCACGCTCCTTGCACGAGCTGAAAGGTCATCCGAGCGGGTGCTCGCGGAACGGAGAGGGCTTGTTAACCATTGTTTCCTACCGTAGACGCCTGAGCATTCTCCGATGCCGGTTTGTGAGGAGGGCCATGCCGCGTCACATTGCCGTGACCGCATTTGTCGAGCGTGAAGCGCATTTTGCCGGATCGGCATTCGCCGAGAAGCTGGCCTCGCGCAACTCCGCATCGGCTGGTCGATTTCCCAGACATGTTCGACAATTGACGTCATAAGGAACCATTTCGATGGCCCAGCTCATTCTCGTCCTGTGCCTCCTTTCCGACCCAACGCAGTGCAAGGACATTTCCCAGGAGGTCTATATCGCCGATTGCCTCATTCATGCACAGCAACTGGCGAGCGACTATCTGACCATGAGCGGGGACGGCGTCAAATATAGCCTCAAGGGATGGAAGTGCCAGTTTGGCGCCCGGCCAGAGAAACAGGCGTAAAACACCCGGCCCAGCGTCGACCTCCATTGCTGTCCGGCGAAGCAGCATTCCCTGCGGCCCGGGCCCATTTGTGCACATAAATTACCTGTCAACTTGACATCTTGCCCGGGCGCTTGACCTACAGGCGACGCGCGGGTTAGCGTCGAATCCACTTTCGCGGCCGGGGTGACCAAGGGGTGATTCGACGGATGACCTCATAATCAATTCATGCAGCCGCGGCATTTCACGGGCCTGATCGTCGCCCTATTCCTGACTTCGCTCGACAATGCGAGCGGGGCACCTCCCCCACTCCCGGTCACGGAGGTGGCATCGGGGATTTTTGTCCGCCAGGGCGTGCAGGAGGACGCGACACCCACTAATAACGACATGATCGCCAATATCGGGTTCATCGTCGGCGCAGATGCGGTCGCGGTGATAGACCCCGGAGGCAGCCGAATCGATGGCGAGCGGCTGCGAGCCGCAGTCCTCGCCACGACGAACCGGCCAATCCGCTACGTCATCATGAGTCACGCTCACCCCGACCACGTCTTTGGTGCTGCGGCATTCGCACCGGACCACCCGACCTATGTCGGCCACGCCCGGATGCCTGGTGCGCTTGCCGATCGTGGCGAATATGACCGTCGCCGCCTCGCCGAAATACTCGGCGTGAAAGGTACCGGGGATTTCGTCGTACCGACGCTCCTCGTCGAAAAGGAACTCAAACTCGATTTGGGCGGGCGTGTCCTGGACTTGAGCGCACACGCCGCCGCACACACCGATAGCGACCTAACCATTTTCGATCGCTCAACCGGCACTCTATGGGCAGCCGACCTCTTGTTCGTCGATCGAATTCCCGTGATCGATGGAAGTTTGGTCGGCTGGCTCAAAGTTCTTCAAGATTTGAAGTCTCTGCCAGCAGCGCATGCGATCCCCGGCCACGGGCCGATCTTCGTACCTTGGCCGGCCGCCGCAACGGACGAGGAGCGTTACTTCAATGTCCTCTTGCGCGAGACCCGCGCCCTTCTGGCCAGGGGCGGGAATATCGAGACGGCCATCGCGACAGTGGGCCAAAGCGAGCGAGACAAGTGGCTCTTGTTCGACGAATATAATGGGCGCAATGTGATTGCCGCCTTCAAGGAATTGGAATGGGAGTAGCGGGTATGGCGCACTTCAGAAGAAGCATTCGGGAGGGCGCGCCTTGAGGCCGATTGTCCTTGGCATCGTGCTGCTGGTCGCGGTTGTGAACCTGCCAGTGCGCGCCGCGGAGGACGCCGCGACGCAAGCGGCACGCTGGCACGATCTTCGTGTCGCCATATTCGGCGACCGTGCCATCACCGATGGCGCCGGCGTGTTGACGCTCGAGGCACCTGCCCGCGCCCTCGATGCAGCCCTCGTGCCGATCTCGGTAACACTCGCAGATCCCCCGAACGTGAAGGCGCTTTACATCATAATCGACGCTAATCCTTCCCCGCTCGCAGGCGTGTTCCACTTCGGACCTGCTGCCGATGCGCATATGCTGAAGACGCGCGTCCGGGTCGACCAATATACGCTGATGCATGCGGTTGCGGAAACGGCCGACGGCCACCTTTTCGTCGCGGAGCAGTACGTAAAGGCGGCGGGCGGCTGTTCAGCACCCTCGACCAAAAATCGGGAACTCGCCATGGCGCGCCTCGGCCAGATGAAGCTCAAGGCCGTGAGCGAGGGGAGCGACGTGAATGCGCTCCAGCTCCTAATCAGCCACCCGAATAACAACGGCATGCAAATGGATCAGGTGACCCGGAACTACGTTCCGGCACGGTACATCCAGGACGTGAAAGTGACCTACGGCAACGACCTCGTGTTTCAGCTCGATGCTGATATCTCCTTGAGCGAGGATCCGGCGATCACCTTTGGTCTGACGCCACGCGGATCCGCGCCGATCACCGTCGAGATGCACGACAGCTCCACAGCCGTTTTCAAGCAAAGCTTTGACCTTACCGCGGCCAGAAGCTGACATGCGGTCACGTGCATTCGGCCCGCGTGGGACTGTCCTTGCCGAACGCGGGCGGATACGGTGAGTCGCCGCTGGTGCCCTTCCCTCATTATGGCGTGCTGCATCATGGCGTGCTGCATCGCCCACGGCAGTGCGGACGCAGGAGGCGCGCCGGAGCCTGAGGGCTATCGCCTCGACGATTATCGCGCACCTGTACCCGAAACGGTCGCGGGCGGGCGAGTTGTGCATACGGACGAACTCAAGGGCATGATTGCCCAAGGCGGGATTGTCCTTATCGATGTCCTGCCCGCACCACGCAAGCCAGAGGGCATGCGGCCCGGCACACCCTGGCTGCCGCTCCCCCGTCTCGATATCCCGGGAAGTCTTTGGCTGCCGGACGTCGGCCGCGGGGTGATCGACCAGCAACTCGATCGCTGGTTCCGTGCCCGGCTCGCGGAGGCCACCCACGGCGATCCGACCCGGACGCTTGTCTTCTACTGTCTCGCCGAGTGCTGGATGAGCTGGAACGCGACGAAGCGCGCCTCGAGTTACGGCTACGCCGACGTCGTCTGGTTTCCCGAAGGGACCGATGGCTGGGGTGCTGCCGGCCTGCCGCTCGCCGAAGCGCATCCAGAAGCACCACCCTCCTGATTGCGGATTGAGACGATGGTGTTGAGGCAGAAAATCGCACTTCGAAGTCGAATAACAAGAGGATTTTCGGCCGCCCGTTGCGTGCACTAACGCCCGAAAAGGGAAGGGCGGACGAGGGGAGAGAGGTCGATGCTCAGGGGCGTGCTGCTCGCGGCCGCCGGGGGGTTTGCTCTCACCGGCATTGCCCATGCGCAGACCGCACCGTCCGGTTCGGGCGCCGAAGCGCCGTCGATCATAGGCGTCCCCCCTGTGGAAGTGATCGGGACCACGCCACTTCCCGGGGTTGGCATCGATCGCGACAAGGTGCCTGCGAACGTCCAAAGCCTGACATCTTCCGATCTGACGCGCGAGAGCACGCCAAGCCTGATCAGGACTCTCACGAATCAAGCGAGCAGCGTGAACACAAACGACAATTTGGTCGATCCATTCCAACCCGACATTCTCTTCCGGGGTTTCGAAGCCTCGCCGGTGCTCGGAACGCCCCAGGGGCTCGCGGTTTATCAAAACGGCGTGCGCATCAACGAGGCGTTCGGCGACACGTTGAATTGGGACTTGATTCCCGACGTTGCGATCGACCGGGTCGACATGATCAGCTCGAATCCTGTTTACGGCCTTAACGCGCTTGGCGGCGCCATGGTCATCACCATGAAAAACGGTTTCACCTATCAGGGCTTCGAAAACGAAGCGGCCGGCGGCTCGTTCAGCCAACGCAGCAACACATTTCAATTCGGTCACCAACTGGATGGCCTGGCAATCTATCTGGCCGGCAGGCTCTACGCGTCCGACGGTTGGCGGGAATTTTCGAACGACTATGTGAAGCAACTCTACGCGGATTTTGCGACGCGCACCGACGACGCATCGATCGACGTGAGCTTCAGCGGGGCGAACAATATTCTATCCGGCGAAGGCACGACCCCGGAACAGACACTTGCCATTGACCGGTCGCTGGTATTCACCAGCCCACAGACCAACCGCAACCAATTGGAGTTCGTCACGCTGAATGGATCGTACAATGTGACCGACGATCTCTCCTTCCAGGGCAATGCCTATCGGCGGGAATTTCACCAGACGGTTGTCAACGGCAACTCGACCAATTTCGTGGCCTGCACCTCCGGTAATGGGCTGCTCTGCCAATCGGACGGCGTTACACCGCTGATGACGGCGAATGGCGGCACGATCCCCGATTTTTCCAATGGCGGCGCCGTTCCCATCGGCGAGAACGACGGGGAGACGATTCATACCATCAGCGTCGGCGGCTCGTTGCAGACGAGCTATACCGGGGATCTGTTCGGGCTCGAGAACAACTTCGTGCTCGGCGGCAGCATCGACCATTCAGACACGGGTTTCCAGTCGACAGTTCAGCCTGGCGTCATAAATCCCTCACTCCAGGTATTGACTTCCGGCTTCTTCGTCTTCACACCCGAAAACACCGCCTTCAATCCAACGCCGGTCAGCCTCGGCGCGGAGAGTACCTATTACGGTATCTTCGCAACCGACACTTTCAACGCGACTCCTGAGCTCGCCGTCACCGCAAGCGGCCGCTACAACATTGCCGAGATATCCTTGAACGACAATATGGGCTCAAGTCTTACCGGATTTAACCGTTACAACCACTTCAACCCGGCGATCGGCGCCACCTACAAAGTCTTTTCCAATTTGACCGCCTATGCCGGCTACGCGGAAGGTAACCGCGCACCGACGCCAAGCGAGATCGAGTGCTCGAATCCCGCACAGCCGTGTTTGCTTCCCTCATCGCTCTCTTCCGACCCGCCCACGCTGAAGCAAGTGATCTCCCATACCTACGAAGCGGGCCTGCGAGGGAAATTCACGCTCCCGGATACGCTTCCCGGCAAATTCACATGGAATGCAGGCGTGTTCCGAACCGATGTGGATGACGACATTTATCCCGTCGCGACGTCGATCAGCCAGGGATTCTTCGAGAATATCGGCTCGACGCGCCGCCAGGGAATCGAAACCAGTATCACCTACCAAGACGACAAATGGTCGATCTACGGCACCTACAGCTTCGTCGACGCCACGTTCCAATCGTCATTCACCCTCCCCTCGCCCAACAACCCTTTTGCCGACGCCAACGGCAACATCCACGTCCAGCCCGGGGATCATCTGCCTGGCATTCCGGAGAATCAGCTCAAGGTCGGTGCCGATTATCGTATAACGCCGAGTTGGACTTTCGGCGCGGTGCTGACCTATTTCAGCGACCGGTTCCTGCGCGGGGACGAATCCAATCAGAACGCCCCTATCCCCGGCTATGCGGTACTAAACCTGCATAGCTCGTACACAATCACGGAAAATTTCGAGATATTCGTCAACATCCAAAACGTGACCGATACGAACTACTCCACATTCGGACAATACGGCGACCCGACCGGGGTGGGCGCTCCCGGAATCCCTCCAGGTGCGGTCACGAACGGCCCGGGCGTCAACAACCGCTTCCTCGGCCCCGGTGCGCCGCTGAGCGTATTCGGCGGCGTGCGGGTGCGGTTCTAGATGGTTTGCTCGATGGCGGTTGCCGAATGGCCTGCTTTGAGTTCTATAATTAGGTGGTTATTGGAGAGGTGGAAAATGGCGAAGCGGAGAATGATGATTGCGGTCGCCGCTGTGGCAGCACTTTGCTCGGCAGCATATGGGGCCGAACGTCTTCGCTTTTGGAACCTGACGTCGGTAACGCTTACGGGAGTTTATCTTGCGCCGGTCGGCACGGAAAAATGGGGCTCCAACCAGTGTGAGAACGACGCCGACAAGTCCGTCGATCCCGACGAGCGCCTGAGTCTAACGGGTGTCGAGCCGGGACATTATGACGTGAAGGTGATCGACAAAAAGGGCCGGACCTGCGTTGTCGCCAACGTCGATGTCAAATCTGGAAAGCCTTACGCGTTCTCGATTTCCGATAAGGAATTGACAAATTGCAAGAAGTGAGACCCGATTCGCATTTGACGGCGGCACTCCAGGGCGATTTCGACGATGCGAGTAGTGCTCCCAATCAACATCGACACCGCCGTCCGAACCCTCCAGCTCCGTGGCACCGCACTCCGGCGAGCATTTCTTTACAGAAGCTTCCGCTTCGCCACGCCCTTCGGTCGCCTCGAGTTTGCGGTGGGCGTCACAGATGTCCATCACCACAATTCAGTCTCGTAAGCACGAGGTGTGGCGTTTGTGATACGTGCCATGTTATTCTTTCCACCCTTATGCTGCGCCGATGTTTTCACGATGGCTACCCTAATCGGGGATCTATAAGTTCTCTTAAATAAAATCGGTGCTAGTGTTTCTTTCAGCAATAAGGCGTGCCGCCTGACTTCTGAACTGCTCCCAATTGCGCAGCCATGTTAAATGTCAACGGTGCGAGCCTCATTGGTCACGGCCGATCTGGTTGGAAACTCTCAGCTCGGACAGTTTAGATTCTGGAATAGGTCCAACCGGGACAAAGCTAGCATTCAAACCGAAACAGTCGATGAATGCCGATCGGTGAAAGTCCGCAATGGGTCATAAGCGGTCATCGCGCTGAGTTCCGGTAGAGTCCGCTTTTCCCCCAGAAGCAGACCTCCAGGCGGCGGCGTGACATGTCCGAAAGGTGCGAGAGTCCGACTTCGTTGGGCTTTGACACTTGCATTATTGCCACCGCTTCGGAAAGCCGAATTTTGCGCCGGCGAGTGCCTAAAGTTTCTCCACTGGGAGGAACAGCTGTGGCTGAGCCAGCGAGAACATTCGAGCCCTTAATCCGCTGTCGGCTCTCGCGTTCACAGCACGCCACGCGACTTGAGCGCGGCAAGCTCGTCCATGAGCGCAGTGTCCGCATGGCGCGCCGGGCTGAGTGCCTGGGCATAGTCGGGAAGAGTATTGTCGACAATCCAGGCAGCAGCGATGGCGCCGGCCATGCAAGCGGCCATGGTGCCATAGCCGGACAGGGCGCCCACGACGAACGCGCCTGGTGTCTGCATCGGCCCAATCAGCGGCCAGTTCTCCTTAGTCATCGTGTAATAGCCGCCGTAATGACGTGCACCTCGCGGCAGTTGCCCGATATAGGCTTTCAGGGCAGGATGCAGGCGGCTTGCGGCACGCAGCACGATATCGGGGAATTGGGGATCGATCGGGTCGGCCGCGTGCGGATCGGTGGCCCGGGTGTTGAACGCCCAGCCGAGCTTGATCCAGGTTCCGCTCTCGGTCCCGTCGGGGCGGCAATGAATGCCGCCCGGCATAGGACCGAGCAAAAGAGCCGTCACAGGGTCCTCGGCGAGGATTGCGCGGTCCTCGTCCGACCAGGGCAAGGTCTGACCATCAAGATCGATCGTGAACGGCATCGTTCGTGCGATGGCACGCTCACGGTCCTCGAAGGCGATTTTCTGTTGATAGACGCAGGAGACTGGCGTCGCCTCGCCGAGCATTGTTGCGATGTCGCCCAGGAAAGGACCGGCCGCGTTCACTAATCGCGCGGCGCGCAGGCTGATGCGCCCGTCTGGCGTGTTGACCGCTAGCGTGAACGGTGCCGTCCGCTCGATCGCAATCACCTCGCCGCGCAGCCGACTGCCCCTGGCCGCACGGATCGCCTCAAGCATGAATTGTCCAAGTTGCTGGCCGCTGATCGACCCGGCCCGGCGAATATGTAGCACTGTCTGCACGTCCCGCGCATAGCCCGGAAAGGTTTGGCGGATGAGAGCAGGTCCGCGCAGCACATCGACGCCGCCGGGTGCTTTGTCCCAGGCGGCGGAGTCGGGCGGGTGGTAGGTGGAGGAGTCTGGCCTGTCGTGGACTCGGATTAAGCGGTCGGCATTGCTTCCATAGCCTCTATACAGCTCCCCGATCAAGTCAGCGGGATCGCTTCGCCGCGTTACTAGCGCATAGCCTCGTCGAGTCATGTTGATGCGATTACCGGTGGCAGCGGCGATGGACTCCATAAGACCAATGCTGTCGTCGGTGAATGCGGTCATGACCGGATGCGGCCACCAGTTGCGGTAGTTCTCACCGGACTGGGCGGAGGTGAGGCTCATCGGGTCGCGCGCATCGATTAGGACTACGTCCCGGACGCCTCGGCGCCCTACCAAGTAATAGGCCACCGCGATCCCGACATTTCCGGCGCCGATTACCGCGACATCTGCCGTAAGAGCTCTCTCTGCGTTCATTTTCACCTTGGACGCTACGATTGGCGGGATTCAAATTATGGCTATTTCATTACGGTTGTCGAACGCATCACGTTATGCCACGAGTTTGCAAAGCCTGTCCTTTCAGATCCAGGGACGATGTGTGTGGTCGCTGAAAGGGACTGTCGATGTCCGAATTGGGTCAAAGGCGGAAGTCAGGACGAGTTTGCTCCTCGTCCGCTTTTCTCCCAGTTGCGGACATCCAAAGGCCGGCGTGTTATGTCCGAAAAGTGCCAGAAACGGACCTATGCTGCGTTTTGAGTTCGCGCCTCGAAGGTTATCGCTCCGGCAGTCCATTCTTGAACCCGAGTTCGTAGTGGCCACCGGCCAATTCAGTGGTCTTGATCGTGCTGTTGGCCGCGCGTAGATAGATAGCCGTTCTCTTCTTATTCGAGGACCGCATGGGTGAAATAAAGGGTGCCGCGTCGCAGACGCTAGTCGACCGCGCCGCCGAATGGCTGATGGCGCAGGCTTTGAAGGATGCCGACCTCAAGGACGTCGTGCGCGGCTGCTGCGAGCGGCTGCACGGAGCGGGAGTGCCGATTGTGCGCGTGCACCTCTCCTTCTCCATGCTGCATCCACTCTACCGCGGCATTGGTTATACTTGGCGGCGCGCACAGGGCCTGCAGGTTGACGCCTTCAGGCATAGTATCGACGGCAGACAACCTGAGAGATTCCTCAGGAGCCCGTATTATCATCTGATGAGGCACGGGCTCGAGCATCTGCGCCGAAGGCTCGACACCGGCGGCGCCGCCGAGTTCCCAGTCTTTGACGACCTGCGCAAAGAGGGGCTGACCGACTATCTCGCCTTCGCCAGTAGTTTTGCGACCGAGCCGGGACAGGGCATGGTCGGTTCATGGGCCACCGACCAGCGCGGCGGCTTCACCGACGGTGAGATCGAGGGACTACTGCGAATCCAGGATTCCTTGGCCGTGGCCTGCAAGATCGCGGCG
The DNA here is from genome assembly GCA_035625915.1 of Alphaproteobacteria bacterium. NCBI lineage: Bacteria > Pseudomonadati > Pseudomonadota > Alphaproteobacteria > Alphaproteobacteria bacterium. The sequence goes on from DASPOR010000115.1 coordinate 10,709, forward strand.
CGCGGCGGCTTAGTGAAGAATGTATTGTCGACATATCTTGGCGCCAAGGCCGGTGAGCGCGTTCTCTCCGGCCAAATCAAGCGTGGCGATGGTGAGACGTCCCGCGCGGCTATCGTCTGGGGTGACTTGAGGAATTCCACGCAGATGGCTGAACAGCTTGGAAGGCAGACCTATATCGACAATCTCAACAGTTTCTTCGATGCCACCGCCGGCGCCGTGGCCGACACCGGCGGCGAGATCCTGAGCTTCATTGGCGACGGTTTCCTCGCCGTGTTCCCGTGCGAGCGCAACCAAAAGGAATCGACCGAGGCGTGCAAGCTGGCGCTCTTGGCGGCGCTCCACGCCAAGCATCGTATGGCCGAAATCAACCGCGAGCGTGACGGGAATGGCGCGACGCCCCTAGGCTATGGCCTTAGCCTGCACATTGGCAATGTCATGTTCGGCAATGTCGGGTT
>DASPOR010000116.1 GCA_035625915.1 Alphaproteobacteria bacterium
TTCGACGTGCTCGTGCGTATTTTCGAGCAGATGTCGAACGGTAGCGCCGAAAATGCGGCACAAGCCGATGCGCTTTACGCGGGCCTGCTCCCGCTTCTCGTCTTTCTCATGGAGTCGATAGATACGCTGCTCGTCTACGGCAAACGCGTCCTCGGTCATCGCCTGGGCATCGAAGAGCTCGACCCGCGGATTCCGTTTACGCCGCCGACCGCGTTCGGTCTCGCGACCGTGCGGCGATACGCCGAAGCGCTCGGTAAATTCTAAGGCCTACGTCGGGGACGGCTGCTTCGCGGAAACCTCACCATGAGGATGCTTAATCACAAAATAAGAATCCTCACCCTGAGGAGCCTCGCCGCGCGAGGCGTCTCGAAGGGCGAGGCACGTCACAACGGCGCTCGCTACATCCGTAGCCGGCTGTTGGAGGCGTCATAGACGGGGGACTCCGCGACAAGCGCCCAGCGGCGCTCGCCGAGGATGTCGACCGTCAGCTCGGCGCCGATCTGCGCCATGCTCGTATCGACATACGCAAGTGCGATGCTTCGCCCCACGCGATGGCCGTATCCGCCCGATCCCACGATGCCGACCTGCCCGTTTTTCCCGAACACGATCGCGCAAGGAAGCGCGTCGGCGTCGCCCGCATCGACCAAGAGCGATACGAAGCGCTGAGCGGTTCCCTTTTCTGCGGCTGCGATCAGGCCGGCACGGCCGACGAAATCGCCCTTGTCGATGCGAACGAATCGGTCGAGCCCGGCTTCAAAGGGCGTATATTCGTGGGTGATATCCTGCTTCCAGGATCGATAGCCCTTTTCGAGCCGCAAACTGTCCATCGCATGAACGCCGAAATCGTGGATGCCGAGCGCTGCACCCGCCTCGAACAGAGCGTCGTAGACATTCGTCAAGCGCTCCATCGATACGTGAAGCTCCCAGCCAAGCTCGCCCACATAGTTGATGCGCAGCGCCAAGACAGGCGTACCCGCGACATCGATTTCGCGTGCGCTGAGCCAGGGAAAGGCCGCGTTGGAGAGATCGGCGGTCGTAACCTTCGCAAGCAATTCGCGCGAACGCGGGCCTGCGACCACAAGCGTGCTTCCGCCGGGTGTCGCGTTTTCGAGTTGCACCGAGCCGTTTCCCGGCAGATCGCTCGACAACAAATCCCAATCGTGGCGCTCCGCCGATCCCGCGGCGAGCAAATAGAAGCGGTCGTCAGCGAGGCGGGATATCGTGAACTCGCTCAGGAGATGCCCGCTCGGGGTGAGCGCATAACAGAGCCCGACCCGGCCCACTGCGGGCAGGCGCCCGCAGATTAAGCGATCGAGCCAGTGCGCGGCTTCAGCGCCGCGCACGACGAATTTAGAGAAGCCACCAAGGTCCATCACGCCGACGCGTTCGGCGACGGCACGGCACTCGGCTCCCACCGCATCGTGCCAGTTCGTGCGCCGAAAGCTCGGCTCGCTTACGGGGGCGTCGCCGTTGGGTGCGAACCAGACGGCGCGCTCCCACCCGGCACGGGCGCCGAATGCGGCCCCTTTGGCCGCGAGCTTCGGGTAGAGCGGAGTCGTCAACCGAGGACGGCCGGCCGGCCGCTCCTCGTTCGGGAAAGCGATCGCGTATTCGTGGCGGTAAAGCTCGACGGCCTTCGCCGCTGTATAGTCAAGGTCGGCATAGGCGCCGTAGCGTCGCGAGTCGAGGGACCAAAGATCCCATTCGGGCTTGCCGTCGAGAACGTATTCCGCAATCGCCTTGCCCGCACCACCTGCCTGGCAAATGCCGAAGCTGAAGCTATTGCAATGAAAGAAATTGCGCAGGCCGAAGGCGGGACCGATATAGGGATTTCCGTCGGGCGAATAGGGAATCGGGCCGTTGATAACCCGCCTCAACCCGACGGATCCCAACACGGGCACGCGCGCAATCGCCTCTTCGATGTAAGGCTCGAGCCGGTCGAGATCGTCCTCGAAAAGCTCGTTACTGAAATCGGGCGGAATGCCGTCGAGCCACGTGGCCTTGGGATTGCGCTCGTAGGGGCCGAGGATAAGGCCGTCGCGTTCCTGCCGCATGTAATAACTCACATCCGGATCGCGCAGCAGTGGGAGCGACCTGGTCAGCTCCGCAAGCTCCGCGATGGGCTCGGTCACCATGTACTGATGTTGCATCGTGACGAGGGGGAGCGTTTCGCCAAGAAGCGCCATCACCTCGCCCGCCCGATAGCCCGCGGCGTTGATCACGGTTTCGGCGACGAAGCTGTGCGAGGCCGTCTCGACCTCCCAAGCGCCGTCCTGCCGAGGGCCGATCGCCGTCACGGGGTTGAAGCGGTAGATCGAAGCCCCAAGTCCGCGTGCACCCTTCGCAAACGCCTGGGCAAGCTGGCTTGGGTCGATATCGCCGTCATAGGGGTCCCACAAGCCGCCCACGATGTCGTCGAGCGTGATGAGGGGATGCCGGGACTTGATTTCATTGGGCCCGATGAGGTCGAATTCGATTCCCTGGGCGCGCGCCATGGCGGTAACGTGGGCGAACTCCTCCATCCGCGCCCGGCTGTGCGCCAGCCGGATCGATCCCGTTACATGATAGTTGATGGGATAATCGACCTCCGCCGCGAGGCGCGCATAGAGCGCATTGCCGTAGCGCTGGAGCTTCATGATGTTCCAGTTTGTGGAAAAGGTCGGGCAGTTTCCAGCGGCGTGCCACGTCGAGCCCGACGTCAGCTCGTGGGACTCCGTGAGGGCGATGTCGGTCAGGCCGCGGCGTGCGAGGTGATAGAGTGCGCTGCATCCCACCACGCCCCCGCCGATGATCAATGCCCTGACATGAGTCTTCATGACCGCATCCTGCGGAATTTAGACTTAATTTGCGAAGATCGATCGGGCGCTCACGATCCGAGATAAGCGCGCTGAACCCGCTCATCGTTGAGGAGTTCCTCGCCCGAGCCGGACAGCACGATCTTCCCACTTTCCATCACGTAGCCAAAATCGGCGAGACTGAGCGCCATCAATGCATTCTGCTCGACGAGGAGTATCGTAACGCCGTTTTCGTTGATCGTGCGGATCGCCTCGAAGACGGTCTCGACCATGACGGGAGATAGTCCCATGCTGGGCTCGTCCATGAGAAGAATGCGCGGCCGCGACATCATGGCGCGAGCGGTCGCGACCATCTGCTGTTCGCCTCCGGAGAGAGTGCCGGCAACCTGCTTCAGCCGCTCGCGCAACCGCGGGAACAGGTCCAGCATGCGCTCCTTGTCGTCGGCAATACCCTGACGGTCGTTGCGCGCGAACGCCCCCATGTTGAGATTTTCGCTCACGGTGAGGCGCGCGAAAATGCGCCGTCCCTCGGGAACTTGGACGATCCCGAGTGCGGTGATCTCGTGGGGTTTGTAGATTGCGAGCTTCTGGCCGTCGAGACGCACCTCGCCGTGGCGTGCGTGAAGGATGCCGCTGATCGCCATCAAGGTCGTCGTCTTTCCGGCCCCGTTGGCGCCGACGAGTGTGACGATCTGCTTATCCTCGACGGCGAGCGAGATGCCCTTCAAGGCCTCGATATTGTCGTAGAACACATGGATGTCGTCGACTTCGAGAAGGGACATCGGTTTTTTCTCTATTTCGTTAGGTACCGGGTCCGCCCGCCGCGGGCCCGCTCGCCGCGGAGCGCTCGGCCGCACTTCTGCGGAAGACCCGCCGCGCACCCGTGGAACTGCCGAGATAGGCCTCGATCACTTTGGGATCGTTCTTGACCTCGGACGGTGTTCCTTCCGCAATTTTCACGCCATGGTCCAGCACCGTCACTTTATCCGACATGCCCATGACGACGCGCATTTGGTGCTCGATGAGCAGGATCGTGATGCCGAATTCGTCGCGCACGCGATGGATGAAATCCATCATGCTAATGGTCTCGCGGGGATTCATCCCCGCGGTCGGCTCGTCAAGCATGAGGAGTCTTGGCTGTGTCGCAAGTGCTCGGCCGATCTCGAGGCGGCGCTGTTCGCCATAGGCAAGATTACGCGCGAGCACGTCGCCCCGGCCCTTGAGGCCGACGAAGCGGAGGAGCTTCAGCGCTTCCTCGTGGGCGAGCCGTTCATCCTCCCTGGTGAATCGCGAGTTGACGAGCGCACCCCACCAGCGGGATTTCAGATGAAGGTGCATCCCGACCAGGAGATTCTCGATCGCGGTTATGTTCCGGAAGAGGCGGATGTTCTGGTAGGTGCGGCTAATGCCCGCCGCCGCGACCATGTCGGGCGTGAGACCGTCGACACGCTCGTTTTGGAACCAAATCTCGCCCGACGACGCGCGCAGATTCTGCATGACGCAATTGAAGACCGTCGTCTTGCCCGCCCCGTTCGGCCCGATGATGCTGTGAATCTTTGTGGCGGCAACCGCGAGGTTAAGATCGCCCACGGCGACGAGGCCGCCGAAGCGCATGGTCAGGCTCTTGGTGACGAGGATGTTGTCGTTGACCACGCGAGCGCTCCTATGCGTCGGGCTTAAGCACCTCGGACGGCGGCGCCATGGCAACCGCCCCGCCGCCGGTCCGCTCGAGTACCGCAAGCTCATCCTCGGAAATCTCGTCGTCGGCGTGTAGCTCCCGCCGGCGCGTCTGCGAGGGCCACAACCCCTCCGGCTTGATTCGCATCATGACGACGAGGGCGACGCCGTAGAAGAGATAGCGGTACTCGCCGAACTCGCGCATCAGTTCGGGCAGGCCCACGAGTGCGGCCGAGCCGACGATCACGCCGGGCAGGCTTCCCATCCCGCCCACGATGACGAGCGCAAGCACGTTAATCGATATGAGAAGCTGGAAGCTGCTCGGATAGACCGAGGTCAGCATCACCGCGAAGATCGACCCGGCGAGGCCGGCGAAGGCCGCACCGAGGCCGTAGGCAAGGAGCTTGACCTTGACCAGGTTCACGCCAAGGGCTTGCGCCACGTCCTCGTCGTCGCGGAGCGCCATCCACGCGCGCCCCAGCCGCGAATTCTCAAGCCGCCAGGCGCAGTAGGCGGCAACCGCCGAGGCGACCAGCGTTAGGTAGAAAAGATCGACGGGATCCGAGAGCTCGAAGCTGCCGATCACGGGTTTGGGAATCTGAAGAATTCCCTGGGCACCCGCGAGAAGCGGGGCCGCGAAATCCGATTGCACGATGACGCGCACGATCTCGCCAAGTCCCATCGTGGCGACCGCAAGGTAGTCGCCGCGAACGCCGAGCACCGGCAATCCGAAGATCACGCCCACGACCACGGACATGAAGACCGCGATCGGCATCGCGACCCAATAGGAGAGCGTGGGGATCGCCGTGTAGGAGGCAAGCGCGTGGGGGCTGTCGGCGGTCAGAAGGGCGGTCGTATAGGCGCCAACCGCGAAAAACGCGACGAAACCGAGATCGAGGAGGCCGGCAAGGCCGACCTCGAGGTTCAATCCCATACCCATCAGGATATAGAGGCCGACAAGCATGAGGACCTGACCGATATAGGAGCCGGCCACGATCGGGAAGAGCACGAGGATCAGCACGGCAAAGAGGGCCTTCATGAGCCCAAGATGCTGGCGTTGGGCCGGCGGGACTATCGCAGCGAACTCCACCCCTCGCCGCTTGAGTGCCGCCGAACCCACCACGACACCCACCGTCACGAGGAAAATCACTGCAGCACCCTGCAACAGCAACCCGTCATAGTCGAAGAGGAAATCCCTCACCGCGCCAATGAGATCGCCCCACTGCATCATAATCTGAATGAGTTCCTCGAACACGCCCACGACGATCACGGTGGCGAAGCCGATGAGGACCGGTCGTCGGACGATGGGTGCGCTGAGCGCGAGGAGGCCGCCGAACATTCCGAGCACCGCACCGCCCGCCACGAGAATGGCGATCCCGGCCCCAAGTCCCGAGTGGAATGTGAGGATTTCGAAAAGCTCGGGCGAAAGTGCTATGAAGATCACGCGCAAGTTGACGAGGTCCATCGCGACGACGAGCACGGCTATGATGGCCCCGGCGATGGCACCCGCGACAAGACCGCGCCAGGCGACGGAAAAATACGCGCGATCCTTCGATCGAGACGCCACGAACGCGCCGACGCCAAGGCCGATTGCAAGGAGTGCAGCCTGGCCGAGCGTCAGCACGTCCACGACGATCCATCTGTTGTTGAACATCGCGAGAATGCCGACGATCGCGAGATAAAGGCCGATGATGCCGAACACGAGGCCCGTGAGGATCGCCTGTTGCAGCGGAGTGGCCGCTTTCCTTGGAGCGATAAGACGTTCTGGCGCGACCTGGGCGCTCATGCCGCGAAACTCCTAACTCCTATCCGGCCCCCGAGGGACGCTCGGGTGAAGCTCGGGTCGATTTGGTCTCCACGCTCGCTCATGCCCGTTTCTTGGCCATCCGTTCGCCGAAAATGCCGTGCGGCCGGAAGATCAGCACCATGATCAGGAGCGTGAACGCGATAAGGTCGCGGAGCTGATAGGGTGCCGGAATGCCGATGCCGTCGAGGAACAAGGCGGGGCCGACCGACTCAACGAGGCCGAGAAAATAGCCGCCCAGCATCGCACCCGGCACGCTGCCGACCCCACCCAACACGGCAGCACCGAAGGCTTTGATGCCCGGCGTGAAGCCCATATAGAAATAGACCTGATTGAAAACGAAGGCGTAGCACACGCCCGCAACTCCGGCCATTGAACCGCCGAGCACGAAGGTGAACACAACGACCTTGTCGACGTCGATGCCCATCAAGGCGGCCGCGGCCGTGTCCTCGGATACCGCGCGCATCGCCGTGCCCATTTTGGTGCGGTGAATCACGACGTAAAGGAACGACATGGCGACAAGCGAGCAAATAATGACGATAAGGTCCACCCGCGGAACGGTGAAGCCGAGCATCTCGACCCCCTCCTTCATCCATTTCGGGCTTGGGTAGGCCCGCACGGACGAGCTGAACATTCCGCGAAACGTCTGCTCGAGAAAGAACGACACGCCGATGGCGCAGATGAGCGGGGCAAGCCCGCGCACATGACGGAACGGGCGATAGGCAATCCTCTCGGTAAGCACGGCGAACGTCGTCGACGTCGTTACGGCGACCGCAAGAATGATGAGCAGGGCCGTGACCGGGTTGCTTTCGAGGAAGCCCGAGCTGTCAAAATCGGAGGCGACGAAATAGCCCGCGAACGTCCCCGTCATCATAATGTCGCCATGGGCGAAATTGATGAGCCGGAGAACGCCGTAGACCATCGTGTAGCCGAGGGCCACGAGCGCGTAGACGCTGCCGATGGTCAATCCGAATACACAGAAATCGAACCATTGTGCCGCGGCGTAGCGACCTTTGATCAAGGTGCCGATGGTTCCGCCCACCACGACCGTAATCACCAGGATGCGCAAGGCCCACAGGATCACGTCGACGAACGTGAACCGACCCAAGGTCTTCAGGTTCGGCAAAAGCGTCATGCGCACTGGAGCGTCAGTCATGGCACCGGCCCCTTACGCCTCCTTGCACACATGCGATGCGGAGGATGTGGGCCGACACCGGGGCGGCCCAGCATCTTCCGCTTCGCACGATGCCTACCTCATAACCTCCCTATCAGGGCCAGATCTTCTTCGGGTTCACGCCGACCTTGAACGTCTTGGGATCGGCATTGGTGAACTCGTAGACGGCCGGCTTGAACTGCGCGCACTCTCCATAAGGATCGCACGCGATCGGCCCACTGATCCCCTCGAACTTCGTCGCGAACACCGCATCGCGGAGCGCCTTGCGCCCTATATACGTGTTCCCGGCGCTATCCGTCTTCGCAACCTTCTCGATCGCCTTGAAGGCGAGCATTGCACCGTCGTACGCATTCGCATGATAGCCCTCGATCGGGGCTTCGCCATAGGCTTTCTTATACTTCTCGACGAATTCGGGATAACCCTTGCCCATCGCCTCCGGGGAGATGTCCGGATAGGTGATCCGGAAATTGACGATCGAATCCCGTGCTGCCTCGATCAGATCGGCGGCCATGAGGCCGGAACTGCCGATCAAGGCGACCTTTTCGAGGCCGGGCGTCTCCTTGGCCTGACGCAGGATTTGCGCCGCCGCGGCCACGAAAATCGGGAAGTAGACCGCATCCGGCTTTTCCGTGGCGATTCGTGTCAGAAGCGGGTGCATATCGACGTCGGTCGGTTGAATCGCCTCCTCCGAGAGGATGGTGCCGCCCATCTCGCGGAAGTTCTTGGCCATAACCTGGGAGAGCTGTTGGGCATAGGGGCTGCCGTCGTGGATCGTGACGACCTTTTGCACCTTGAGCACGTCGTGGAACCACTTTGCGTCGGACTTGCCTTGGTCGAGGTCGCTATAGACCGTCCGAACGAAGCCGTCATAGTCCGGCTTGCGGGTCGGCAGCGTGAGCGTTGGTGCCGTTGGCGAAGTGCCGATCGAGGTAATACCCGCCTTCCAAAGGATCGGTGCCCCGGGGGTCGCCTCGCTCGAGCACGATGGCCCGATGACAATCACGATGTTCGGGTTCGCCGCGAGCTTGGTCGCTGCGGTTTGCCCGCCCTCGGCGTTGCACAGCGAATCCTCGGCGCTGAACTTGATGGGATGGCCGACGAGTTTGCCGCCCATATCCTTGATCGCGATTTCGACCGCGCGCTTTTGGTCCGTGCCGAGGGCGGTGTCGGCACCCGACAAGACCCAATAGCCGCCGATCTGAATTGGCGCTCCCTTCGGGATTTTCACGACGCCGATGTCGTCCGTTACCGGCCCGACCGTTGCCGCCGTCACCGGCGAAGCGAGGACCGCAATAGCCAGCGAGGCCGCCGTCAGCGGCCCCCAAGTCCGAAAAGCCATGGCACCTCTCCTGTCTCGAACTTCGAGTTTTAAGCGTCCCTCGTTAAGGGCTCATTTTATATTACAAATTTGCGATTTATGGTACAGCCATTGCTCGCCTCCCTCATTCGGGTTCATCCTTTCAGCAGAAGATGTGCATGCAGCAAGCGACGGCTCAGCGAGTCCGAACCCAATCGTCGACCAACACGTCGTAATGGGCGACCGATGTGTTGGCGTCCACGAGATACTCGCGGTCCTTTTCGAGGAGCCATGACTTCCCGGTCTCGCCGCCCGTGATTTTCTTTATTGCCGACTGCGCCTTTCCAATGTCCCAGTACGAAATCACCAGGAATTCCGTGACTTCTCCTTCGGCTTTTTTCAGCATTTGCGTGCCGAGATTGCCGTCGATGCCCTGCATGTGCCGCAGCCCGTTCCGGTACAAATAATCGGTATATTCATCGGCTTGTGCGCTCTTGACGCGGCCGCGCCAGATGCGCGCAACCATCTTGGGCTGAGTCCGACTGGACATCCGTTCTTTCTCGACCATCGCTTTCTCCCGCCATGAGATTGAAGGGTGCGGCCGATACCAAAAAGAAAACCATCAATATGCATATTGATGGTTATGACGCTAACGGTGACAAACCAGCATGTCAAACGATAACGGCGGCGTACCGCGTCGGCGGCACTTTGGGCCGGCGATTTGCAGGGTCCACGCGAAATTCAATTTCTCCGACGGCCGAGCATGAAACACGCTATTGCCGCCAGTTGGATCGACGCGGCGAAGAGGTAGAAAAGCGTTGCGTTCTCCCTTCCTGCGCCGATCCCATTCCACCCAAAGGACCTGATCGCGCCAAAGGCCGCGGGTGCAAAGGCGTAACTCGCTTGGCTGATGGCCACGATGAGGGAGACGATGCGCTGCACCTCTTCCTTGGCGAACTCCGCCTGGGCGATCAGGGGCGGCAAAGACGTGGCATTGCCGATTCCGAATCCGAACAACATGACGCCGACGAGGAGCGCCATGCTTTCGCCTGCCCCGGCCACGAGAACGAGGGAACCCATGACCTGGACGCCGTAGCTTGCGCACGCGACAAGCCGGCGGTCGGCAGTTGACGGCATCAGCCAGCCGATCGCCGTGCGTCCCAGGATCGCGAAGGCCGTAGCACCACCCATCGCAACACCGGCGCGCGCTGCGCCGAATGTGGGGGCAAGCAAGGAGAAAAGGTGTGCCAAGAGGCCGATTTGCGCAAAAAGGCCGAGCGCCATGCCTCCCGCGAGGGTCAAGAACCGACGGTCCTGCAATAGGAGCCCGCGATTTGGGTTCGACGTCGGGTTCGCAATAGAAGGGGCAGGCGCGAGGCTTCCCCCACCGCCATCGGGCGACTGCCCCATCATGTCGGGGGTGCGCGAGAAAACGATCATGCACAACATCGCGATCGTGGTCGCCAAAACGATTCCGACCGCTGCGGCGGCGTGTGCGAAACCAAGCGTGCCAATCAATCCGACCCAGAGCGGGGAAAACAGGATCCCGCCCACACTCGCGCCGTTATACGCCGTCGATAGGGCGGCGGGCCGATGCCTCACGAACCACGGTGCGACCATGGCATTGATCGCGGCACCCCCCAAAGCGCCCCAGCCGACACCACTCACGATCGCCGCGACGAAGATCTGCCAGGGGACCGAGCAGACCGACCAGCCGAAGACGCCGATGCCGAGCGATGCAGCACCGAGGCTCGTGACGACGGGCAGACCGAAGTGCCGATAAAGGAGCGACAGGTTCGCGACCACGAACGCGCCAATGAGGAAATGCACGGTGACCGCACTCGACACGAGCGTCAGCGGCCACCCGGTTTTCTCGACGATGGCATGAAGATAGATGGGTGGTCCGTAGAATCCGGCTCCCCAGCCGAAAATCGCAACGACAAATGCGGCCGCGACGACCCACCAGCCGAAAAACCGCGTTGGAATGGCTTCGTTCGTCATTTGCGATTCTCCCGTGCTGCGGATCGAAGCCGCATCGACGGCAGGTCGCTCCGGTCTGCGGTCGGCGCTGCGATTTCTTGAGCAATCAAGGCGAGTTCCGCAGCTCCGCCGATGTGGCGAGCCGCGTCCGGCGCTCGCTCTGGCCGTGACCCGTCGATCGGCAGAGACAGAACAAAGCGGTGAAGGCTGCCCGCTTCCCACCAGTAGGCGGCGAAGCGACCCGAAATTGGGCGTTCGGGGTTCGGTGGTTCGAAATAAACGAAACCCTCGGCCGACGGCATCAGGCCCGGGTCCGCGATATGGGCGGCCAAGAGCCGCTCCGCGCACACCGTGAGATGAACGGCGTTGCCGCTGCAAAATGCCAGGGGCGAATAGAGCTTGAGCGCCCATCCCCGGCAGCGAAGTTGGCCGATGAAACCGATGTCGTCCGGCTTGTACATGGCGCCAACATCGACGCCGGACCGCAATCGATGCTACGATCGTGCTCGAAGCATTCCCGGCGTGCCGCCGCTATAATTCTGTGTGGCAAATCTGAAATTCGCCGCATCTGGGTGCGGGACCGTGAGCGAATTTCGGATTCAAAGCCACACTAGCAATGTTTTGAATCCAGTACGGTAATCGGATTTGAAGTTCCTAAACGTAGCCGCAACCAAAATGATAGGAACTTCAAATCCACCACACTAGGCGGATGGATGGTGGACAATGCTGAACACGAACCGAATCGCGGAAATCGGGGCCTTGGTGGGAGAGCCCGCCCGTGCGGCGATGCTCGAGGCGCTGTTGGACGGCCGCGCGCTCACCGCGACCGAGCTGGCACTCGTCTCTCAGGTGACCCCGCAAACGGCCAGCAGCCATCTCGCGCGCCTAAGTGCGGTGGGACTGATCACCGTTACGAAGCAAGGGCGGCATCGATACCACCGCCTCGCGTCGTCTGCGGTCGCCCGCATGCTTGAAGGCATCATGCAAATCGCGGTGACCGACGGCGAGCGCGCGCGCCCTCCCCGCACCGTCGTCGTCGGCCCGCGCGATCTTGCGATGCGGAAGGCGCGGACTTGTTACGACCACCTCGCCGGCCGCCTCGGCGTCGCCATCGCTGAGACGATGCTGGTGCGCGGGTTGATCGAATTCGAGGACGACGGCGGACAGCTCACGGACCGTGGCCAGCGCTTTCTGCGCAATCTCGGCATCGCACTACCCGACCCGGCGGGTGCTGCGCGATCGTCGCGCCCCCTCTGCCGTCCGTGCCTCGATTGGAGCGAGCGCCGATACCACGTCGCCGGGAAAGTCGGGTCGGCAATCCGCGCGCACCTCTTCGAACAGGGTTGGATCAGGCGGCTCAAGGACACCCGTGCCCTCGAAATCACACCCAAAGGGCGCCTCCAGCTGCGCAAGGACTTCCAAGTGACGCTCGACGCGTAAGCCGCAGCGCGTCGCGCGCCGATAACGCCGCGTGAATCTCGTTCCGATTATCTCTGCGCCTTGTCGAGCACGTCTTGCGGGGTCGAAGACACGATCCTCGCGTAGGCCGGCACGAACTTTCCGCCCTCGATCAATTTGATGAATTCGGGCTTGAGCTTTTCAGCGAGGATCTTGCGGATGCCGGCGTGCACGTCGATGTCGCGCCACTCGCCGATCAGCCAGAAATGGTCGGAGTCGGTCACGTCACGACAAAGAACGCCGTCCTTCACTTGGGCGGCGGACTTATGCATCGGATTTTCGTCCGAATAGTCGAATTTGTTGAAGAGCCTGATGAACTCCTCGCCCGTTCCCGCTTTGACCTTGAAGTCGTAGATGTGGAAGAAGTGGCCTTCCTTCGCGAGCGGCTCGAGCGCCATGGCCCTCTCCATCGGAACGGGTGTCGGATGCCGAATAGACAGTATACTGACCAATATGCCATTACAAGGCTTGGTACCTGCCGCTTGCGGCGGACTTGCCCGTTGACCGCCGAAGGGTTCGCACATAGCGTGCCACCCTCGAAGGGGTGCGTGCAGAATTCGGGAAGGAAAAAAGCGATGGCTTGGCATGTGGCGGCGAAAGCGGACGAGGTTGCCGAAGGCGAAGTACTCGGTGTCGTCGTGGATGGCGAACCGGTGGCTCTCTACAGGGTCGGCGGCGAAGTCTACGCGACCAGCAACGTCTGCACCCACGAATTCGCACTGCTCTCGGACGGCTACGTCGACGGCGATTGCATCGAATGCCCGGTGCACCAGGCGCGGTTTCATATTCCGACCGGCGACGTGCGCAGCGCCCCTGCCAACGAGCCGATCAAACCGTTCGCCACGAAGATCGAAGGCGGTCAGATCCTTGTCGAACTGCCCGAGCGCTGAGCGTTCGGCGCCCTGACGATGGGTGCCGGCGAAACATTCGTCATCGTCGGCGCCGGCCAGGCGGGCGGACGCGCCGCCGAGGCGATGCGCAAGGCCAACTTCCAGGGGCGCGTGGTCCTCATCGGCGAGGAACCGCATCCGCCCTATGAGCGTCCTCCACTTTCCAAGGCTGTGCTCATCGGGGACAAGGCAGCGACTTCGACGAGCCTTTTGCCCGCGAGCTTTTACACAGAGAACCGGATCGAACTCTTGACCGGCGTGCGCGCGACCGCGATCGACGCAAATGGTGCGCGCATAATGCTCGACGATGGCAAGGTCCTTGGCTACACCAAGCTCCTGCTCACGACTGGCGGGCGCGTGCGCACCTTGCCCTTCGCACCGTTCGGACGTGCCGGTGTGCATTACCTTCGCACAATCGAAGACTCCCTTGCCCTTCGCGCGGCAATCAAAACCGCTCCGAATTTTGCCGTGATCGGCGGGGGGTTTCTCGGGCTCGAGGCCGCCGCGAGTGCGCGCCGCCTGGGCGCCCGCGTAAGCGTGTTGGAACTCAAGCCCCATCTGCTCGACCGCGCGATGGCGCCGGATATCGCGCGGTATGTCGAGGCGATGCACCGACGGCAGGGCGTCGACATCCATCTCGGCGTCGAGGTCAGCGACTTGGTCGGCAACGACGCGCTCGAAGCGGTCGTACTTCGCGACGGCACGCATATTCCCGCCGATCTTGCCCTCATCGCGGTCGGCATCGTTCCGCAGGTGGAACTCGCGGCACAGGCAGGCGCTCGAATCGAGGATGGCATTGCCGTCGACGAATTCGGACGGACGAGCCTGCCGAATGTCTTCGCGGCCGGCGATGCAGCCAATCACCTCAATCCGATCCTCGGGCGCAGATTGCGCCTCGAAAGCTGGCAATGCGCCCAGAATCAGGCAATCGCTGTCGCGCGCGTCATGTGCGGCGAACATTCACCCTATGCCGAGGTGCCGTGGTTCTGGTCGGATCAGTTCGATGCGAATATCCAGATGATCGGCGTTCCGCCGAAGACCGATCGCGTGGTGGTCAGGGGCGACCCCGCAAGCGGACGCTTTTTGTGCGTCAATCTCTCGAACGGCGTCGTCGAAGGTGCAACCGCCTTCAACATGGGCGGAGAAATCCGCTTCATGCGCAAGCTGATCGAGGTAAAGGCCCGCGTCGACGCGGCGGACATCGCCAGTCCCGCGACCAAGCTCAAGGACATGGCCGCACGTTTTTCGCCATGAGCGGCAAGCTCAACGAACGTTGCCAGCGCGGCAACTCGTCAGTATACTGCGTATATTCCTGATTTTTCCGATGGCGCCGATTGGAGGGGCTATCATGGATCGTGCGACGGATGACCGTGCTGCCAGCCGCGCGGGATCGAACCAGCCGCCGTCTGACGCTTTCGTCTGGCCTGAGGAAGGTCTCACGCGCATTCCCGATTGGGTTTACACGAGTCCCGAAATCTATGAGCGCGAGGTCGAACGAATCTTCCATGGGCCGACGTGGAACTATGTCGGACTCGAAGCGGAGATTCCGCATCCCGGCGATTACAAGCGCAGCTATGTCGGCCCGACGCCGATCGTCGTCACGCGCGACCGGGACGGCGTCATCCACGCTTTCGAAAATCGTTGCGCCCATCGCGGCGCTGAGTTCTGTCGGCATTCTCGCGGCCATGCGAAGGAATTCGTTTGCCCCTACCACCAGTGGACCTACGATCTCGGCGGCAAGCTGATCGGGATTCCCTTCCGCCGCGGCCTCCACAAGGAAGGCGGGATGCCGCGAGAATTCGATCCCGCCGACCATGCGCCCCGGCGCTTGAGCGTGACGACACACCGCGGCGTCATATTCGCATCCTACGCGGACGTAATGGAACCCATCGCCGAATATCTGACGCCGGAAATCCTTGGGGATTTCGAAGCGACCTTCGATGGACGCAAGCTCGAGATTCTCGGCTACTACCGCAACAGGCTGCCCGCCAACTGGAAGCTCTACCACGAGAATCTCAAGGACCCCTATCACGCGACTCTCCTGCATGCCTACCTCGTGAGCTTCGGGCTGCTCGTCGCCGGCAACAAGTCGGCCATGATCGTCGATCCCAAGGGCCGTCACGGCGTCATGGGTTCCGCCAAGCCGGAGGACCGGCCGAAGGTCGACGAGGGCAGCAAAAAGGAGATGCGCGCCTACAAGGACGGCATGACGCTCAACGATCCGCGCATTCTCGACTATGTCAAGGAGTTCCGTTCGCCCTGGTCGGTTACCATGCTAACGATCTGGCCGAACCTCATCGTGCAGCGCGAACTCAATACGTTAGGCACGCGCCAGATCGTTCCCCACGGGCCCGGCGAGTTCACTATGATCTGGACCATGTTCGGCTTCGAGGGCGACGACGACGCGATGAAGCGTCATCGCTTGCGCCAGGGCAACCTCATGGGACCGGCGGGGTTCCTGGGCCTCGAGGACAACGAAGCGATGAAATTCGTGCAGGACGGCATTACGAAGTCGTCGCAGGATTCGGCGGCGATCGTCGAACTTGGCGGCCGAGAGGAAGGAACGTCCACGACCCTCATCACCGAAGCGGCGATCCGTTCGATGTACCGGTACTATCGCGAAGTGATGGACCTTTGAGATGGAAACCCCGGCCGTCGTGGTGAAAGGGTTCCCGAGCGGGCCCGTGTCCCAGGCGCCCTACCGGGCGCTCCGCGCCGAGATCGAGGCGTTCCATGCGGAATACTGCTACGTCCTCGACAACAATGCGATCGAGGCGTGGCCCGACTTCTTCACCGAGGATGCGACGTACCGGATCACCGCACGCGAAAACGTCGAAGCCGCACTCCCGGTCGGCCTCGTCTATTGCGAGGGCCGTGCCATGATCAAGGACCGCGCCTACGCGATCGCGCACACGGCCATGTTCGCGCCGCGTTACCTTCAGCACATGGTGAGCAATATCCGGGTCACCGGCGAGGGCTCGGATCGTTCGATTTCCGCCGAAGCGAACTACCTCGTTCTCCAGACCCTCGTCGACGACGATACCCGCATCCATCAGGCCGGTCGATACTTCGATCGCTTCCGCCGCACGGACGGCGGCCTCAAGCTCGCCGAGCGCCACTGCGTCTACGACACGCTCAAGATCGACAACTCGCTCGTCTATCCGGTTTGACCGGCGCTGCACCTCGTCAGCTCGGTCGCAGGAGCGCGCGACCGTGCTGGTTGCTCGCTTCGACGAGGCGCGCCAGAATGGCCATGAATTTGCGCCGCTCGGCCGGCGACAATGGTGCGACCAGGCGCTCCTGCGAGCGATGCATCGCTTCGTAC